>JAZQCR010000069.1:0-13823 GCA_045546375.1 Eubacteriales bacterium
CGGGATGTATCTCGGGGTAGCAAGCACCGCCGATACACAGCCCTCCCGCCTCCTTCAGCTCGCGCACAAGGTCGATAGCATATCGGTAGTCCCATCCGCTGCGATCGGAGTCAGCCATCGACTCGGGGATATCACCGCGAAGGGCCATCACATTCTCTATGCCAGCCGCCTTGATGTCCGCGATACGAGCCTTTACCGTCTCCTTGGTAGAGGAAACGCAGGTAAGGTGGGCAAGGGACGGCACGCCGTAAAGGCCCTTAATATTTTTTGCTATATCAAGGGTATATTTGCTCGTTCCGCCGCCTGCGCCGTAGGTAACGCTCATAAAAGCGGGCTTCAGCTTTGCTATCTCCTCGGTAGCGCTTTTAACGCTCTCAAAGGCCGTTTCCGTCTTGGGCGGAAAGATCTCAAAGGAAAGGGACAGCTTATCGTCATTTAATAGATCTTTAATCTTCATATATTACTCTTTCATTAAATACTCGTAACACTTTACGATGTAGTCAAGCTTATACTTTCTTATCTCAAAGGGTACGCGGTTCTCGCCGGGGATCTCCAGATTAAATAGTCCCTCGTAGTTTATCTCACGGAGAGCCTCTACTATCTCGGCAAAGTCGACGTTTCCCTTGCCGAAGGGCATCATATGCTGATCTCTGCGCCCCTCGTTATCCGCGATATGCAGAGCGCGCAGACGCTTCCCTGCCTTCAGGATAAAATTACGCTGATCCTTATCCTCATTTAGATTTAAGTGTCCCGTGTCAAGGCAGATACCGAACATGTCGGGATCAAGGCGGTCCATAAGAGCATTGATAGTGTCTATATCACCGAAGAACCTTATAAGATTCTCAAGGCATATGCGAACGTCAAGAGAATTATCGCGAATAAACTTCGCCATCTCGTTTAACTTGCGAACGTTTTCGTCAAGGCGCTCTTCGACAGTCAAGGCCTCGTTAGGTCTGATGCCGTCTACGTGCAGAACGGCGTTCTTCACGCCGATAGCATCGTAGAGAACGAACCAGTCAAGCAAGCCGTCATAGTGGTCCTGATAGGTACAGAATGCACATCCAAGCCACAAATGCCCTTGGGTCATGGTGAAGCCCTCGGCCTTTAAGAATTCGCCGAACTCCTTGCCTACCTTGGCGGCATCGCCTCTTGCCAAAAGCACCTTACTGTGCTCGGTGGAGAGCTCTGCGGCGTGTATGCCGTGCTTCTTAAACTCGCGTACTGCGTCCTCGGGGGACAGCTCGTGGAAATATGTACTCCAAATGGCAAGCGGTGCTTTCATTTTGTTACCTCGCAAATATAGTTGTATGTTTTTCTAATAAAGTCTAATTTATATCCGCGTATCTCTATGGGTGCTCTGTTCTCCCCCGGGATCTCCATATTGAATAGACCGTCGTAGCCCACCTCTCGGAGAGCGGAAAGAACGCCCATAAAATCAATAGCTCCCACCGAGTAGGGCATCCTGTGCTGATCGCCGCTGCCGTCGTTATCGCCTATATGCAGAGCGTGCAGTCTATCTCCTGCCCGCCTGATAAAGTCCACGTTATCGCCGCCGCACAGATGCAGGTGGCTGGTGTCAAGGCAAATACCGAAATAATCGGGGTCAAGGCGGTCGGTAAGGGCGGTCATATCGTCTATGGTGACCCATACCTTCTTAAGATTCTCAAGGCAAAGGCGCATCTTCATCCCACGCGCCTTCATAAAGGCGGCAAGGTCGTTTAAGCGCTTGATATTTAACTCCAATTTTTCCTCAAAGGTCATATCCGTACCGAGAAGTCGGTCAGGATGAAGCACTGCGTTCCTTATACCCATGGCATCAAAGAGGATAAGCCAATCGAGCAGACGCTCGTAGTGCTCTGTGTACGCGCAGAACTCGCAGTCGTGCCACAGGTGTCCCTGACTTACATCAAAGCCCTCTTTCCTTGCAAAGTCTGCGAAGCGAGCTCCTTCTGTAACGAAGTCACCGCGCTCAAAGAGCATAGCCGCGTGCTCTATGGAAAACTCGGTAGCGGTTATACCGTGCCTCTTTAGCTCAAGTATAGCATCCTCGGGGGTCAGCTCGTGATAAAACGAGCTCCATACAGATAATTTCGGTGTCATAATATACCTCTTATATCGTTATAGGTTGATTATACTACCGCGCGAGCGCTTTGTCAATAAAACAATATGGCAGCATCATAAAAGTGCAGTCAAATAAAACTTCATATACTCCGCGGGACGTCGAAGGCGCCGTCCCCTACGGTCAGAGCTCATCGCTCACTATATATAAGCGATGTCACCTTGTAGGGGATGGCGCCCTCGACATCCCGAAATATGCCTATTTTTGAATGTTGCCAAATACAACGGATCTGTGATAAAATAATAAAAAATTTTCAGACCGATACAACCTTTTGGCTTTTATTTCCGTCTACATAATGAAGCTTCAAATGATCCCGACGGGAAAGAAAGAGACGTAAAATGATCTATTCCGAACAAAAAGATGAGATACTGGTGAGTCTGACACTGTTAGGAAATCAAGACGCATACGAGGCGCTGGTGATCCGTCATCAGCGTGCGGTCTTGGCGGCGGCACGCAGTGTCACACGTTCAGAGCCACTTGCCGAGGATGCGGCACAGGATGCCTTCGTTTCCGCGTGGCTTAAGCTGAGCGCGCTGAAGGACGGCAGCAAATTCGGTGCGTGGGTATGCAATATAGCTAAGAACCGCGGCCGCGACCTGCTGATGCAGTTTCACGAATGGGTGGACGTGGACTGGCTCTCCATGATGGAGGATAGGGACGGCTACACCCACGAATACTTCATTGATACGTCGGATGAAAACGAAACTCTGCACGAAAACGTGAACGCTCTAACCGAGAAGGTACGCATGGTGATAAACCTGCACTACTTCGGAGGATACTCGGTAGCCGAGATAGCAAGTAAGCTCTCTCTTCCCGAAGGCACCGTAAAGGCACGACTTCACGAAGGCAGAAAGAAACTGCGAAAGGAGTACGGTCTGATGAACGAAAAGGATACAGACACCTTAGTTAAGAAGGTAATGAAGAAGGTGGAGGAGCTGAAGCTATGGCGCCTTAAAGACAACAAAGAAGGCTTCGAGGTAGTATGGCGCGAGACTAAATCCGCCATAGAGGCTCTGCCCGACTGCACCGAAAAAGACTACGCCATGGCGGATACCCTACAGCTTGGTTACTGGGTTAAGGGTGAGCGCAACGATGAGATCTTGGCAAGAATGAAAGAATACGCCATCCGCTCAAACAACGAGGATGTGCTCACCGACGTCTTCGCTAATGTACATAACAACATCGAAGGCGAAGAGAGGATCGCGCTAATTAAAGAAAAACAGATTCCCGATATGGAAAAGCTGGGTTTCAAAAAAGTGCAGGGATACCTATGGTTCTGGCTTGGCTACTATCTTTTGAACGAGGATCGATTGGACGAAGCGTTGAACGCCTTCAAAAAAGTCTTAGAACTTTTAGAACCGTCCGATGTGTATTATCCATGTGCGATGGCGGCATTAAGGGTGGAAGAACTCGGAAACGCTGAAACTGATTGCATTACCGTTATGTCCGAGGAATATAGGTACATCAACGGCGAACTGCGCTTCTGGAGCGAGCCCGGATATAGCAGAGGGAGATGGACATTTTCGAATCCCGCGATCGGTTGCTATGCTGCCCGATGCTCAAACCATTTTCGTGTAAAAGGACTTAAATGCGGCGAATCCATCAAAAGCGAGTCCGGCGAGTTCGCGCTGACCTTCAAAAGCGCGGACGCAACTGCAGTAACCCCTGCAGGCACCTTTGAAGATTGCGAGGTGTGGAGCGTTACAGGCGCTCATTTTGAGACAAATACCTACTACAAAGACGGAATCGGTATTGTTAAGCAGACGAAGATGGATTATCCCAGCTATGATGAATGGTTGCTCTCTGACTATAATATCAAAGGCGGAAGCGGAATGATGCCTATGGCGGCGGGAAACTATTGGGAATATCTGCCCAAGGACTACGACCCCGAGAAGGCCAAGTTTATCTCTCGCAGAGAGGTAACCTATGCTGATGACAAAAAAGCAGTGCTTATGGACTACACGGTGTGTTCACGCTTAAAGTACGACGAAAACGACTGGTATGAAACAATACTTGAGTTAAAAGCGAAATGGAACGACTACGATGAGTCCGACGACAAAGTTCACTACAACGACGTAACCGAACTGCTAGGTCGCATAGAAGGATTGGCTGACTCACCCTTAAGAAAAATGATCGCCGACGGCATCAGCGACGTAATGCTTCGGCTGATGGCGGGTGAAGAACGCCTTCACACTTCCCCCACCCATCAGAATCTATTAAACCGATTTGAAGTGTGCGAGATAATAGACGGTTGTAAGCTTGATGACATGCGTCAACAGTATCGATTTAATAACTACGGCATTGACTTCAGCGATTGGACTCCCGGCACGTGGGAAGAGAGGCACAAGGTACTTTATAATAACATTTACGCTCTCTTATACGATACGGTAAACACACTGTGGAGTGACAGATGGGTGCCCGGCGAAAGCTACGAAACCGAGCCTTGTCTCAAGTATTACAGAAATATCAAAAGCAAGGTGGAGGTAAGTGACGGCGGCGTTATCACCACCCCTGCAGGCACATTTGATAACTGCATCTGCGTGCACATCGAGCCTGAAGGTTATAACGGCTACTGGTACGGCGACCGCAAGGAATACTACTTCGCACCCGGTGTGGGCATCGTGAAGACGGTGCACCACTACAAGTTAGAGGCGGTATACGAGCTGACACACTACGTTGGTGAGTGCGAAGGTTACCTATCCTTCGCCGACGGTATGGAACGTGTCTTTGAGGCAAAAGACCTCAAGGACGGCTACGTAGGCAAGTCTGAATACAAGTTCGTCCGCGACGAAGAAGGCAGACTGCTTGTGTTAAGTAATCTTACAGGCATTAAAAAGCTTTAATAAATTCTCTCCAAAGGAAAACGGCAGACCCGCGGGCCTGCCGTTTTTATGACTATTCACAGCGAGCACAAGTACTGTCATCCTGAGCGAAGTGCGTTAGCACGTAGTCGAACTGCGAAGCAGCACGCCAAAGGCGTGGGATCTCGGCAGACCTACATAGTATTCTCGCTCAACCTTCAGTGCAGATCGTTTCTGTCTGTCTTCATAGGTCCTGCCCTACGGGCACTGCTACGCAGTTCGACTTCGCTACGTTCAGGATGACATGCTGCCGCGGCATCAAAAACTGCATGTTGTTCATAACTCAACAAAAATATCCCGACGGTGTCGGGATATTTTTACTCATTCATATTACGTCTGCCTTCCATAGCGCGGAAGAGGGTCACCTCATCAGCGTACTCAAGGTCGCCGCCCACGGGCACGCCGTATGCAAGGCGGGTCACCTTCACGTCAAGGGTGGAGAGCAGCTTTGCTAAGTACATAGCGGTGGTCTCGCCCTCTATGGTGGGGTTGGTGGCAACTATTACCTCCTTGACGCTTCCGTCAAGGCGGGTGATGAGCTCCTTTACCTTTAACTGATCGGGGCCTATGCCGTCCATAGGGGAGATGACTCCGCCGAGGACGTGATAAAGACCCTTATAGTCCTTTACCTTCTCGAACGCCATAACGGTGCGTGGGTCCTCCACAACGCAGATAACGCTTCTGTCTCGTTCATCGTCAGAGCACACGGCGCACAGGGGCGCATCACTTATATTAAAGCAACACTCACAGGTGACGATAGATCGCTTGGCATCCAAAATGGAGTTAGCAAAATACTCGGTCTGCTCCTCGCTGAAATCAAGTATGGAAAAGGCAAGGCGTGTTGCCGTCTTCTTTCCAACTCCCTTGAGGGAACGAAACTGCTCGATAAGAATCTCGAGAGGTGCGATATATTCAGCCATTAAAAGAGACCGCCCATACCGGGAAGACCGCCCATAGCGCCGGTGATCTTACCCATCTCCTCTGCCATGGTGTTCTCTACCTTCTTGATAGCCTCGTTACAGCCTGCGATGATGATATCCTGCAGGGTCTCAACGTCATCAGGGTCAACGATGTCGGGATCGATATTAAGCTCGAGGATCTCCTTCTTACCGTTGATCTTAACGGTGACGGCTCCGCCGCCTGCGTTGACGGTATACTCCGCCGCCTCAAGCTCCTCCTGCTTTGCCGCCATATCCTCCTGCATCTTCTGTGCCTGCTTTAACATGGACTGCATGCTTCCGCCGCCACCCATGCCCTGGGGTAATCTTGCCTTCATTTATATTCCCTCCGTATTTTCATTTATAAATATATCCATAGCGGCGAACTCGTCATCCGCTGTGTCTTTCTTTTCCTTTACCTCTACCTTGATGGCGCCGACACCCTGATCGAAAGCAGTGAGAATATTCTTAAGCCGCTCGGTGACCTCCGGCTTCTCCAGCATCATAGCCGAGAAGGAGTCGGAAACGTAAAGGCGCAGTACACCGTCGCTCCCCTTATAGGCTCTGGCTCTCTGCAGGAAGGTAGCCGTGCCCATATCGCTCTTTGCGTACTTAGCAACGGCGTCGCTCCAGTAGGTCGCCGCCTTTTCGCTGAAACTGTCGCTGTTTGCGGCGGGCTCCGGGGTCGGCGCAGGCGCAGGGGCTGTCGTTGGCTTTTGTATAGGCGCGCTTTCCTCGGTCTTCATCACCCCGCCCTCTATGGTAGGAACGCTTACCGCACTCTTTACGGGCACGCCTGCCTCAAGGTCGGAGATGCGTGCCAGCAGCGCCTTGGGCGTATCGTTAAGAGAGGGGGTACCCATCTGCACGAAGGCTACCTCGCACAGCAGTCGCTTTGCGGTCTTGGTCTTTGACATGGAAACAAAGCAATCCTCTAAAACGTGTACGTAATACAAGAGCTTCTCCGAAGTAAACTTGTCAGAAAGAGCGACCGTGCGCTCAAGCTCCTCACCGGTCAGCTCAAAAAGTGTCTTATCGGGATTCTTCTTGGTGGCTTTTATTAAAAGCATATCCCGACAGCAGGCGAGAACGTCGTTCACGAACACCGCCAGATCCTTTGAAGAAGAATGAAGCTCGGCAATAATGCTGAAAACGGTAGCGTAGTCCTTATCCGCAAGGGCGGTGAGCATACGCTCTACGTCCTCCCTGCCCGCTATGCCCACAACGTCACGGACCACAGGGACGGTAACGTGCTCGCTCTTACCTGCCGCCAACTCCAGCATACCGATAGCATCTCGCATACCGCCGCCCGCAAGGACTGCGATAAGGGTAGCCGCATCGGGTGATAGGTCGATCTCTTCCTTTTCCGCTATATACATAAGGCGGGAGGCAATGGTATCTACGGTAATACGGCGGAAATCAAAGCGCAGACAGCGTGAAAGGACCGTCGCAGGTATCTTTGCAAGCTCTGTGGTAGCCAAGATAAATATAACATTAGCGGGTGGCTCCTCCAAAGTCTTTAAGAGAGCATTGAAGGCCGCCTCGGTGAGCATATGCACCTCGTCGAGGATATATACTCGGTACTTGACCGTAGAAGCGGAGTACGCCACCTCTTCCTTTATATCACGAATGTAGTCAACGCCGGTATTGGACGCCGCGTCCATCTCCACTACGTCCAGAGTGAGCCCTGCATCTATACTCTGACACACCTCACACTTACCGCAGGGGTTGCCGTCGTGAGGATCAAGGCAGTTGACTGCCTTTGAGAGTATCTTGGCACAGGTAGTCTTGCCCGTACCGCGGGAGCCGCAGAAAAGATAAGCGTGGCTGACGCTACCCGTACGCACCTGCTGTCGCAGTACGTCGGTGATATGCCCCTGACCGCACACGTCGTCAAAAGACGCAGGTCGGTACTTTCTATAAAGAGCCTGATGCATTATCCTTTCCTCCCTCTAAATTGATCAACAAAAAGTAATCTGAAATCACTTCTCTGTGAACAAACAAGTATAAATAAAAATAGTTTTAACCGGGGACCTGCGCCACGGTTAAAACACCTTACGGCTCCGCGAGTGCCGCCGTGCGGCGCGAAGACGCGAGTGAACGGAGCCCCAGCCTAATTGAAATGCGAAGCTTTTCAATTAGAGTTTTAGCAAGGTACAAAGTAAGACCATACACCCCAAATTCGAACAGACACAACACGCGCTTGCCGTAGATGCACACTCAGTACAGGCACCCTCGCGGCACATCGCCAAATTCACTTAATGCTGCTCGGTTCCCCGCCTGACATGGTTCGCGACAGACGATTGCGCGAGACCCATACCTCAACGCGTGACCCACGGTACTGACCATACTGTGACTGCCCTCGTAAGGGGAAACCATCCCTGCTATAGCGGATTGCAGGTACAGGGTGCCGCTAACTCCCCGACCGGTATGGCCTTACTTCATATCTTGCTGACTTGCATCATTGTATCACAATTCCGTGATTATTGCAAGATAATTTTGCACTTTGTTCTTGATTTTATCGTAAATATATAGTACAATATATCAGTGAAAGAATAGGAGGCTGAAATGAAGAAATACATTTGTTTGATTCTGACGCTGTGCACTCTTTTAACCTGCGGTGTTTTCGCAGAAGAAGCAGAACCTAAGGTATACTTTGAGGACGTTGCTCCCGGTGCCTGGTATGAGGACGCCGTCAACTACTGCTATGAGAACGGTATCGTCAACGGTATGAGTCCCACCACCTTTGAACCCGACACCTCCATCACCAGAGGTATGTTCGTCACGATATTAGGCAGATTCTCAGGTGTTGCTGACGACATGAACGTAACCACGATTTTCTCTGACGTCCCTGCAGGTAAATACTACTCTGCTCACGTAAAGTGGGCCAACGAGGCAGGCATCGTCAACGGAGTGAGCCCCACCACCTTCGTTCCCGATAAGGCTATCTCCCGTCAGGATATGTGCGTAATGATTCGCCGCTACTGCAACTATATGGGTATCGAGCTCACCGAGAAGGTCGAGGCGCCTACCTTTACTGATGAGAAGGACATTGCCACCTACGCGAAGGAGTCTATCAACAATATGCTCCGCGCAGGTCTGGTAAACGGTATGGGTACAAAATTCAATCCCAAGGGCACTTCCACAAGAGCTCAGGCCGCGACAATACTGATGCGCCTCGATGACCTCGCCAAGAGCCAGGAGGGTGCGCTCCGCCTGCTTGATCAAAAAAGCGGTGTCGTGATAGAATACACCATTGACAGCGGAGTCAGCGCCACCACGGTTTTAAACGTTATAGTAACGGAGGGATACATACCCAACGAGCTGGAAGGCGATAAGACCTACACAATAAAGCTATTTCAAAACGACGAGGAATTCACCCCGAGCACACCCGTCAAGGTAAAGATACCCGTGGAGGACGGCTCCTTCGCCCTTGAGCGTATCATCTACACCATGACCGAGGACAGAGTCATGGTACACCGCGATTTCACCATCGAAAACGGCTACTACGTATTCGACTTCCTGTGCAATACCGATATCTTTACCGGTGTGTACAGTTGGACGAAAAATTATTAAAACGCCCTTGACAAATACGGCGGATGGTGATATACTTTAGTGCATCAAAGCGCTAAAGTGCGCAAGATAATTGGAGAAACCATGAAAAACGCTCTGTTTAACTACGCATATTATTACTTTTACCGCTACACGTCACGGTAAAAGCGATTTGTGCTGTTGTTTTACGGAATTATAAACGTATTTTAAGAACTGCACGAATCACCGTGCAGTTCTTTTTTAGGAGTTTATTATGAAAGTCGGAATAGTTGGACTGGGACTCATAGGAGGATCCCTTGCCAAAGTGTACAGAGAGAACGGCCACGAGGTCTTCGCTTACGATAAGAATGAAGAAGTGCTCAATACTGCCCTTAACTGCGGTGCGGCGGATGAGGAATTGAACAAAGCTACGTATACGGGCCTTGATATTCTGTATATAGCGCTATACCCTGCCGCCGCTATCGAATACGTAATGGAAAACGCCCACCTTATCGACAGTGCGACCGTGGTCGTTGACTGCTGCGGTGTTAAAAAGCAGGTTTGCGACGCCTGCTTCCCTATCGCCCGTGAATACGGCTTTACCTTTGTAGGCGGTCACCCTATGGCGGGCACTCACAAAAGCGGTTTCCGTGCCAGCCGCGCCAATCTCTTTCAAGGCGCGTCCATGATAATCGTGCCCGAGGACGTGACCGACACTGACATGATAGTAAAGGTAAAGAGTCTGGTACTTCCCGCAGGCTTTGGCAGAGTGACGGTTACGGATGCAGATAACCACGACAGAATGATAGCCTTCACCTCACAGATGGCGCATATCGTATCTAACGCATACATAAAGAGCCCCACGGCAGGCTCACACAAAGGCTTCTCCGCAGGAAGCTACAAGGATCTCACCCGTGTGGCCTGGCTAAACGAAGTGATGTGGAGCGAGCTTTTCCTTGATAATAAGGAGCATTTACTATACGAACTTGAGACCCTCATCACATCCCTTACCGAATATAGGGACGCAATTTCGGGGGACGACAGAGAAAGCCTGATGGCACTCTTAGCAGACGGTAAAAAACGAAAGGAAGAGGTGGACGGAGTACGATGAGAACTGTACACGTAAACGCTTCACGGGAATATGACGTACTGATCGGCTCAGGGCTGCTTAAAAAGAGCGGTGAGCTTATCCGTAACGTTATCAAGGCTAAAAAGCTATGCCTCGTCACCGACGATACCGTGGACGCGCTGTACGCAGAAAAGGTTGTAAATCACCTTACCAAAGTCGGCTTTGATGTAATAAAATTCGTCTTTCCTCACGGCGAAGCCTCCAAAAGCGCGGAAACCTACCTTTCTCTTATGGGCTTTCTGGCTAAAAATCACATCACCCGCACGGATGCCCTGGTGGCTCTCGGCGGCGGCGTGGTTGGCGACCTTACGGGCTTTGCGGCGGCGACCTTTAACCGCGGAATGGACTTTATTCAGATCCCCACCACCCTCCTTGCTGCAGTTGACTCCTCCGTGGGAGGCAAGACCGCTATAGATATCCCCGAGGGGAAGAATCTGGTAGGTGCCTTCCATCAGCCGAGGATAGTCATAATGGACACGGATACCCTGCGCACCCTGCCCGATGACATCTACCGTGACGGATGCGCCGAGATCATAAAATACGGCGTCATCTGTGATAAGGAGCTATTTGACAAGCTGGCAGATACGCACGTAAAAGATGCAGAAGAGGACGTCATCTGCCGATGCATAGAAATAAAGCGGGATATCGTAAGCGAGGATGAATTCGACAAGGGCGCAAGAGCCCTTCTCAACCTGGGGCACACGGTAGGCCACGCGGTCGAGGCCTGCAGTAATTTCGGCATCTCCCATGGCTCAGCCGTTGCGATCGGTATGAAGATAGTGGCAAAGGCTTCCGTACAATACGGCGTTTGTGACAGCGCGTGCCTTGACGCTATCGTGAATATACTTACAAGCTACGGCTTTCCGCTTAACGTGCCCTACACGGCAGAGGAGCTGACAGAGGTAGCCCTCTCGGACAAAAAGAGAGACGGAGACAGCATCACCCTGATCGTTCCCGAAGGGATCGGCAGATGCGTATGTCGCAAAACAAAAACAACCGACCTTTTGGCTTTTATTAAAGCAGGACTATGAACGTAACTTTAGAAAAAAAGCAAATAAACGGCACTCTTACCGCTATTCCCTCAAAGAGTATGGCTCACAGACTGCTTATCTGCGCCGCTCTGTCGGATGGAGAAACGGTGATAGACTGTCACTCACTAAGTGAAGACATAGAGGCTACCGCAAACTGTCTTTCTGCTATGGGGGCTGATATCCGCTACACAGACGGCGCCTTCACGGTGAGGGGAGGCAACTTCGGAAAGGTCGAATGTGACTGCGGCGAGAGCGGCTCTACCCTGCGTTTTTTACTACCCGTCCTTTGCGCTCTGGGCAACGGCGGCAGTATCACCATGCACGGCAGACTGCCAAAACGCCCCATTGAGCCACTGAGAAGTGAGCTTATCTCTCACGGTTGCAGCATCAGCGAAGAGGGTGTGAATCCTCTGACCCTTGAAGGCAGGCTCTCGGGCGGTATCTACACCATCCCCGGGGACATCTCATCCCAGTATATCTCGGGTCTGCTGTTTGCCCTGCCCTTGACGGGCAAACGGTGCGAGATACGCATCACCGGCAGGATAGAATCTATGCCGTATATCAAAATGACCCTTGACGCCATAGGGCAATTCGGAATAAACGTTACTTTAGAGGACGGTGTTATCACCATCCCCGAGGGACAAAAATATACAACACCCGAAAGAGCAAAGGTAGAGGGCGACTGGTCTAACGCCGCTTTCCCCCTTTGCGCGGCGGCTCTCGGAGGCGAGGTAACTCTCACAGGTATTGGCGAAAGCCTGCAGGGGGACAGAGAGATACTCAATGTCCTGCGTGATTTCGGCGCTGACGTCACCGAGGCCGACGACCGTGTAACAGTAAAGAAAAATAAATTACAGCCCATCACTCTCGACGCCACAGACGTCCCCGATCTTGTGCCCGTTATAGCTATAACGGCACTTGGTGCAGTCGGTAAGACAGTTATCACGGGTGCTGGCAGGCTACGCATAAAAGAAAGCGACCGTATCGCCACCGTATGCGAGATGATAAGGAATCTCGGCGGTGAGGCAGAGGAACTGCCCGACGGCATTACAGTACACGGTAAAGGCAAGCTCAAAGGCGGCACGGTAGACGCTTACGGTGACCACCGTATCGCTATGTCTGCGGCGGTAGCCTCCGTCATCTGCGATAGTTCGGTAACTATAACCGGTGCCGAGGCGGTGGGTAAATCATATCCAAAATTTTTCCGGGACTTCGATAGATTATGAGAGAAAGTACGTTAGAGTTAAATAATATAAAGCTGACCATATACGGTGCTTCCCACGCCGAAAAAATAGGCGTCAGGATAGAGGGCTTACCCAAGGGCGAGCGGATAGACACCGATGCCCTGCAGACATTCCTTGAGCGCAGAGCCCCCGGCAGGGCGGAGTTCGCAACACCGAGAAAAGAGCCGGATGCCGTTGTCTTCGAGGAAGGTGTCACGGACGGTGTTATCACGGGCACGGTACACGGTGTGATCTACAACACGAATACCCGCTCGGGTGACTACGATAATCTGAAGCGTGTTCCCCGCCCGGGTCATGCGGACTACCCTGCTATGGTGAAATACGGCGACGATTACGACGGACGAGGCGGTGGACACTTCTCCGCAAGGATGACGGCGCCCTTATGCATCGCAGGCGGCATATGCAAGGAGCTGCTTCGTGAAAAAGGCATAGAGATAGGCGCTCACATAGCAAGGATAAGGGGTATAAGCGATACTCCGTTTGATCCCGTAGAGCCCGACTTGACTATTCTGCCTCACTTCCCCACGGTAAGTGAGGATGCGGCAGAAAGGATGCAGGAAGAGATAGAAGCCGCGCGCCTTCGTGCGGATTCTGTGGGCGGTATCATCGAATGTGCCGTGAAAGGACTTCCCGTCGGCCTTGGCGAACATATGTTCTACGGCCTTGAGAACACTATAAGCCGCATTATCTTCGGTATCCCCGCCGTTAAGGGCATCGAATTCGGTGCGGGCTTCGGCGTTGCCGACCTCTTCGGCTCGGAAAATAACGACCTTTACTACTACGACGGTGACGCGGTCAGGACACGTACCAATAACCACGGCGGTATCCTCGGCGGGATGAGCACGGGAATGCCTCTGATATTCAGAGTAGCACTAAAGCCCACGCCGTCCATCGGGATACCCCAAGAAAGCATAAATATATGCGAAAAAACAAGTGAGAGCATGGTTGTGGGCGGCAGACACGACCCCTG
>JAZQCR010000070.1:0-4524 GCA_045546375.1 Eubacteriales bacterium
ACCGCGGCGTTACCCAGCATCAGTTGTCTTTTCATATGTATTTCTCCTTGACTGTTCTTTTGCTCATTTCAGCCCCTTCCACCGCACCGACGCGAGTCAGCGGAGCCTAAATCGGTTAAAAACCCGAAGGTTTTTAACCGAACTAAATTTCGTTTTGCTGCGCTACCACGCTCTTGCCGCAGTAGATCTCACGGAGCTTGGGCTTTTCGATCTTGCCGGTGGGGTTACGGGGAACGTCCGCGAAGATGATCTTGCCGGGGCGCTTATAGCGAGGCAGATCTGCGCAGAAGTCTATGACCTCTTCTTCTGTGAGGGTATGTCCCTCCTTTATCTGTATGATAGCCGTGGCTATCTCACCCAGACGCGCGTCGGGAAGACCTATGACCGCCACGTCGCTTATGTGATCGTTCTTTCTTAAGTAATCCTCGATCTGTACGGGGTAGAGGTTCTCGCCGCCCGAGATGATGACGTCCTTCTTGCGGTCAACCAGCCAGATGAAGCCGTCTGCATCCTCCTGGGCCATATCTCCCGTGTACAGCCAACCCTCGCCGTCCATACACTCGGCGGTGGCCTTCTCGTCGTTAAAGTAGCAGAGCATAACGCCGGGGCCGCGAACTGCCAGCTCGCCTACCTCACCGCTCTCAACGGTGGTGCGGTCGGGGGCTACTATTTTCGTTTCCCATCCGTAGCCTGCCTTACCGATAGCGCCTACCTTGTGGACGTTCTCAACACCCAGATGTACGCAGCCGGGGCCGATGGACTCGGAGAGTCCGTAGTTGGTATCGTACTCGTGAGCGGGGAAGACCTCCTTCCATCTCTTGATAAGAGAGGGGGGAACGGGCTGTGCGCCGATGTGCATCAGTCGCCAAGCAGAGAGGTCATAGTCGTTAAGGTCTATTTTACCGCTCTCAATGGCATCGAGGATATCCTGCGCCCACGGAACGAGAAGCCATACGATAGAGCACTTCTCCTTGGACGCGGTCTCTAAGATCCATTCGGGCTTAACGCCCTTTAGAAGTACGCTTTTGCCGCCTGCCAGCAGGGAGCCGAACCAATGCATCTTGGCGCCGGTGTGATAAAGGGGCGGGATGCAGAGGAAGACGTCCTCGGCGGTCTGTCCGTGGTGAGCCTGCTCTACCTTGCAGGAGTGCACGAGAGCCTTGTGTGCGTGGAGTATCGCCTTGGGGAAGCCTGTGGTTCCCGAGGAGAAGTAGATAGCCGCAAGGTCGTCGTCCGAAAGGCTTATTTCAGGTGCTTTTGAAGAGCAGTAGGAGACGAGAGTATCGTAACTCTCGGCGAAGGTGGGACAGCCCTCACCTGTGTACAGGTTAAAGCGTACCTTCTTGTTTCTGCCCGCGATCTGCTCTACACGGCCGATGAATTCGGGGCCGAAGATAAGGCCGTCAGCCTCGGAGAGCTTTAGGCAGTAGTCTATCTCCTCTGCGGTGTAGCGATAGTTAAGGGGTACTGCAAGAGCGCCTGTCTTTAGGATACCGAAGTATACGGGCAGCCACTCAAGGCAGTTCATAAGTAAGATTGCGACCTTGTCTCCCTTGCCGATGCCGCGGGTGAGAAGGAGGTTGGCGAAGCGGTTTGCCTTCTTCTCAAACTGCGACCAAGTCAGCTCCTTGCGGTAAGCGCAGGTGGGGTCGGTCTCGATCAAGGAATACTCACGCCAGGTGACGTGGTTGTCCTCCATAAGCTTTGGGTTGATCTCTATAAGCGCAACCTCGTCGGGCTTTTCCTGCGCGTTGCGGGTGAGAAAATCAGTAATAGGCATGATAAAATATTCTCCATTTTAAGATATCATATATTTTAACACGTTAAAGCGTAAAAGTCAACAGCATATTTATATAATATGTAGGGAAATATAACTAAAACAACCCCGCCTATTAAGGCGGGGTGACTATAGCGGTCAATCTGCTGTTCCGTAGTAAGTGTTGACTGCCGTTCTGATATCATCACAAAACTGTGCGGGTACGCTCCAGTTAACGACCGGGGCGGGTGAGTCGGGGTCTGCCTCTATGTCGGTGATAAACTTCTTAACGAAAGCTCCCAGTCCGTCCCTGTCCTGAAGCTCATCAGGAACGGTAACGCCGTTTTCGGACAGGAAGTTCAATAATTCGGCCTCGCTCAGCTCGGACAACTTTGATTTTTGAGCCTCTGTAGGTGCTGTCGTTTCGGTATTTTCACCCTGAACATTAAAACATGCAGATAATAAAGTCGCGGAACAGATTAGCACGCATACCAATACCGTCAATAGGATTCTATTTCTCATGATATTTCTCCTATAAAGTTTTACGCTTGCTACGCAAACAGAATGTAAATTATATCGCTATCGTATGTAATATCTCCGGGATAATAGGTATTGGTGCTACCAACAAAACATTCGTTTGTCCAATCGACAGCATTTGATGGTGCGTTATTGAATGTTAGAACGGCGGTTTTGCCGAGTTTGTGGTTCCATTCTGAATATATATATTTTGCAAAATGATAATCATTAAAGTAATAATCGTAATCAGTATCTTTCCTAATGGCGATAACACCGATCCACCCAGCGGATGACGTAGGCCGAGTTGTTCGCAATTCAACTGTACTGTAGCCTAAATCGTCTAACAATGCGGCAGCTTATGCGCCAAGGTAAATGAGTTTCAATTTCCCGCGCCAAATAGATGGCAAATTACCGTAAAACGTGTTAATGCTGTGTGTCATAAGTGTATACACCTGCCTTCCGAATGTATTGTAGCATATTTACCGAATTTGCACAAGTAATTTGTTTAATTTTATAAAAAATTCACAATAATATTTATCTGCAATCATATGATTATGAATGTATTTCCATTGACTTTTCATCCTCCGTGGAATATAATATACACTATGAAACACATTAAAGGCATTGCGATCATATTCATATTCACGGGCATAGGTCAGGTGCTGTCCTACTTTATCCCTGCGCCCGTGCCTCCCGCTATTTACGGAATGGTTCTGCTTCTGCTCTCACTTATTCTCAAAATAGTGAAGCTTGAGGACGTGAAGACGGTGGGGGATACTCTTATTTCCCTTATGCCCCTTATGTTTATCGGTCCCTCCGTGCGGATAATGACGGCATTTACAGGCAGAGAGGGCTTTATCCCCGTATTTCTCGTTATCGCCATAGTTTCACTCTATCTCGTTATGATAGTGACGGGGCTGCTCACACAATGGCTCAGAAAGGGGAAGAACGATGAATGAGTTTATCGCGGACACAGGCTATTTTTCCGTAGCTCTCGCCCTTCTGCTTTTCTTCTTTTTCAGCCGCCTGCAGCAAAAGTGCAGGATAAACGGTTTAAAGCCTCTTTTAAGCCCCCTTGTCATTACCGAGGCGATCATAATCGTCTTCCTTGCGCTGACCGGCTCCACGTATGAGTCCTTTAACGAGGGAGCAAAATACATCACCTGGTTTTTGACTCCTACCACCGTTTGCCTTGCAATACCTCTTTATGAGAGGATAGGTTATCTGAAAAGGGAGCCCGGGGCCATTATGACCGCCATACTTGCGGGCATATTTACAAGCGCGGTTTCTATCTTTGGTATGGCGGAGCTTTTCGGTATTTCTCAGGCAGAGTATATCACCATGCTACCCAAGTCGGTCACCGCCGCGGTGGGTATGGACCTTTCTGCCGCTCTCGGAGGCTATGAAGCCATCACCATGGCGGCTATCACCGTGACGGGGCTTCTGGGTAACGTGACCGCCACCTACGTTTTCAAGCTCTTTCGTATCACCGACCCCGTTGCTCAGGGACTTGCCTTGGGTAACGCCGCCCACGCCCTGGGCACCTCTCGCGCCGCAGAGCTGGGTAAGACCCAAGAGGCGATGAGCTCCCTCGCCATGGGCGTTGCAGGTCTGCTCACAGTCCTTGTGGCCGCTCTGTTTTCTATGATACCGGTTTGAGTTTTTTTGCAGGAACCCTTTTTGTAAAAAGGGTTCCTGCACCTCCCAAAAGCTTCTGTAATGGGGATAGGGGAATTGGGGATGGAGATATCGGTCGTCCGCCGTAACCCCTTGACAAAATCACGCTTGCATAATATAATATATTAGAATAACGGCTACGATCAGGGAGAACCCGTTCGGGATTCCGAAAAGAGAGTATACCTCATAGGCTGAAAGGGTATATGCGGATGGAGCGGTCTGTGCACCTGTGAGCCCGCAGAGGGAATGGAGTATCTCTGCGCGTCCCGTCCGCGTTAAGGATATGAAGAGAAGCGTTTTAAAGTGGATCATTGTGCCTTTAAGAATTTCTTAAGGGCGTTTTTATTTTTCGTGCACCTTTCCTGCTAGGGTGAGCATTCAAACCCGAACCCGCCGCAAAGCGTGATATTTCGGTGCTTTTCGCTCCGCTCGCGCTTGTAAGGCGTGGGCATTACTGCGCACGATCGAAACAAAAATCCCTCGAAATCTCCTCGCTTTGCGGTCGAAGATTTTGGAAAGAGCGGATTTTTGTTCAGCCTAGGCACAAAACGCAGGAAATACTATATGTATTTCCG
>JAZQCR010000071.1:0-3460 GCA_045546375.1 Eubacteriales bacterium
CTCGTTAACTTTGAGCAGTTCTTAAATGTCTCTTTTAATACTACGGGATAGCCCTCTACTGTACCGGGTACAGTCACCTCTGTAACACTCTCGTCAAAGTCGATAGCTACAGCTTCGCCGTTACTAATATAGTAGGTGATGCCGTCTTTTACAAATGTCTCGGGCGTTGCCTCGGGATTCAGTATCTCATAATCAATACCGTTCTCGGTGGCATACTCGCATCCCGCAGTACCCTCGTTACACCACACTGTAAGATTAGGACAACCGGCAAAGGCATCCGCGCCGATGGATGTAACGGCGTCGTAGAGGATGATAGAATTAAAGGAATCACAGCTATAGAACGCCTGTGCACCGATGGTGGTGAGCTGTTCGTTAGTTACGATGGTAACGAGGTTATCGGCATCGTAAAAGGCGCGTGCACCTATCTCGGTAATACCGTCACCGAGAGTAACGCTGTTAAGAGCGTCGTTATCCTCGAAGATACCGTCACCCAGCTTGATAACTGCATACTTTGTACCGTCTACCTCGATATTACTCGGTACGTAAACGTCGGTGGACGAGCCAAGATACTCGGTCAGGGCAACGCCGTCACCGTACTGCTCATATTTCCACTGCAGCTCTGCGGTATCCTCTGTTACAGTACCGTCGGTAACCGCCTCATCCGCGGCAATAATGCCTACGGGCAGCATACCGAGCACCATACACAGGGTAAGGATAAGCGATAATACTCTTTTCATTTTGATCCTCCAAAGTCGTTTTATGAACAAATTATAGCACAAAGATATCAGAATTGCAATGATTGTTAAATTAATAACCATCGGCAATATAATGTGCCGATGGTTATTGTTCATTTCAAGAAACCATTGATGATCTGCTCTTCTGCTTCCTGCTCGGTGAGGCCCAAGGTCATGAGCTTGATAAGCTGTTCACCCGCAATCTTACCTATAGCCGCCTCGTGAACGAGAGAAGCGTCCACGTGAGATGCCGTTATCTCGGGAATGGCCGCAATGTTAGCATCATCCATAATGATAGCATCACATTCAGTACGACCGTTACAAGCAACGTTTCCGTTGATCTTAGAAAGGTAGAGTTGGCGGCTTCTGTCCTTTGCAACCGCGCGGGAAACCACGTGGGTAGAAGAATTTTCACCGTTAAGTGAAACCTCGAATGCGGTCTTAGCATACTGATCACCGTGGGTCATCAGCTTTTCGTGGACGATCAGGGTAGCATCCTTGGCAAGCTCCGCTTTCGTGATACGGTCGGTGGAATCTACGCCCTTGATCTGCGCTGTCTCCATCTCCATATAAGCGCCTTCGTCAAGAACACAAACAGAGGTGGGGTTCATTACGTTTTCGCCTGTTCCCTCGCCTGCGCCGTAGTGCTTCTCCACGTACTTTACGCGGCTATTCTTACCCAAGAAGAAAGAATGAATACCGCTGTGCTCGCTCTTCTCACTTCCGCCGTTATGGATACCGCAACCTGCTACGATGGTAACGTCAGCATCCTCACCGATATGGAAGTCGTTATATACGAGATCCGTAATACCGCTCTGTGAGAGGATAACAGGGATGTGAAGGCTCTCCTTCTTTGTACCGGGCTTGATATAAATGTCTATTCCGGGTTTATCTGTCTTTGGCACTATCTCGATATTCTCGGAGTTTTGCCTCGAATCCGCCGCACCGTTAACACGGAGGTTATAAGCACCCTGAGGCACTTCATGAAGATCGGCAACCTCTTCAAGTAAATGCTTCTGTATATTATCAAGAGCCATTACTCTTCCCCTCCCTTCTTATCAGGTACTACCTTGCTGCATTGCTTAAACAAGAAGGAATTTCTGTTACCGCTGAGTAGCTCGGGCAGTATCTCGTCCTTACTGCCGACGTAGGCGATGCCACCGTCAGCTACCACGATGATCTTATCTGCTATATCAAGTATTCTCTCTTGGTGAGAGATAATGATAATACTACCTTTTGACTTATCGTACATCTTCTTGAAGACCTCGATAAGATTATTAAAGCTCCAAAGGTCGATGCCCGCCTCGGGTTCGTCAAATACTGTAAGCTTAGTACCGCGAGCCATAGTCATAGCTATCTCGATACGCTTAAGCTCACCGCCCGAAAGGGATGCATTGATCTCACGGTCGATATATTCTCTTGCGCAAAGACCCACCTCAGAGAGGTATTCACAAGCGTTAGATGTGGTTATCTTCTTACCGTTCTGCTGTGCCGCAAGGGAGATAAGGTCCTTTACCGTAAGTCCCTTAAAACGCACAGGCTGCTGAAAAGCAAAGGACACGCCTGCCTTTGCGCGTTCGGTAATGCTCATATTGGTGATATCAAGTCCGTCGAAGAGTATTTGTCCTGACGTGGGAATATATATACCCGCTATCAGCTTTGCTATAGTAGATTTTCCGCTTCCGTTAGGACCGGTAATAGCCACAAAACGCTCGTCTATCTGAAAACTTACGTCATTAAGTATCTCTGTATCCCCTGCTTTGAAGGATACGTTTTTGAATTCTAACATTTGGTACCTCGCGTACGTGCCTTATTTTGCTCTACTTCCAAGTATGGGCACGTATTTCTGATAAAATTCCTCAAAATTACCTTCGTCAAGGGCATCTCTTATCTTCTGCATAAGCTCGTTGTAGAAATAAAGGTTATGCAAAACCGCAAGGCGCATTCCAAGAGTCTCCTTGGCCTTGAAAAGGTGTCTGATATATGATTTAGAATAATTCTTGCAGGCGGGACAGCCACAATCGGGGTCAATGGGTGTTTCGTCTAAAATATATTTCTCATTTAAGAGATTCAGCTTGCCCTTCCAAGTAAAAAGGTTACCGTGTCGGGCGTTACGTGAGGGCATAACACAGTCAAAGAAGTCTACGCCCCGATGAACAGCTTCAAGGATGTTGACCGGTGTACCCACGCCCATAAGATATCTGGGTTTGTCAACAGGCATAAAGGGCTCCACTGCGTCGATTATGCGGTACATTTCCTCAGCACTTTCACCGACTGCAAGGCCGCCGATGGCGTATCCGTCAAGATCAAGCTTTGCAATCTCTTTCATGTGCGCTATACGTAGATCTTCATAGGTGCTTCCCTGGTTTATCCCAAAAAGCATCTGATGTTTATTTACGGTATCGGGTAAGGAGTTAAGCCTATCCATCTCCGCCTTACAGCGATGAAGCCATCTGGTGGTTCTCTCACAAGAATTCTTCGTATACTCGTACTCCGCAGGATTCTCGATACACTCATCAAATGCCATGGCTATGGTAGAGCCGATGTTTGACTGGATCTGCATAGATTCCTCAGGCCCCATAAATATCTTCTTACCGTCTACGTGTGAAGCGAAATATACACCCTCTTCCTTGATCTTTCGAAGCTTGGCAAGGGAAAACACCTGAAATCCGCCGCTGTCGGTAAGGACGGGCCTGTCCCAATTAAAGAACTTGTGTATACCCCCC
>JAZQCR010000072.1:0-2272 GCA_045546375.1 Eubacteriales bacterium
GTGCCCTTGAAGTGTACCTGTTCTATCAGTTCACACTGTTTGGAAATGATAGCGCTGTCGGTTACCACCTCTTTGGGATTTCCTTTAGTAAAGGAATATTTGTCCTCCCCGCAAAATCCTTTTTTCGACGGAAGATGAAAAGTATAGCCCTGCATATCAATACCTGCCGCACCCGCATCAACCGCACGCAAAAAAGATGCTACGCGCTCTTCTTCGGAAAGTCCCATATCCTTCCAATCAAAAGTGTTGTTATAATTCAGTGCCAACACGGGCAATTTTGAGGAATCGATTATTTTTTTCAGGCTTTCAACGTCGGACTTTTCAAGGCACGACATATGAAGATCTATCATTGTCGCTCCGTCGTACATACAGTTTTTAATCTCGGCAATCGCGCCGCGTACGCTCCTTTCCCTTACCACACCTGCAAGTGCGGGAGAGGGTAACTGTGATAATTTTATATTAATAATATCACCTCCAAAGACAGTATAACACTCCCACGCTTCATACGTAAATATCAAATATGATACTTTTATCAATTTTGATGTTGATTATTTCTAGGCATTATGCTATAATGTATACATTAACCAAGGGAGATGCTGAATAATGAGTGTGGAAATTTTATCAGATTTGGTCATCACAAAAGTACATTCGGTATCAACTATGTACACGCCGAAAAATATGAAATCGAGAAAAAAAGACCGTCCTCGCTGGGCTGTCGTTATAAAGTATGAGGGGGAAACCGTCTACACTTCATGCGGAAAATCCATACTGTCCGACGCAAATCATCCGGTAATTTTACCAAAGGGTTGCTCTTATGACTGGCTGTGTACAAAGGCGGGGCATTTTTCGATAATCGAGTTCGAGAGTGAACTTTGCGCCTTTGAGCCTTTCTCTTTCCATATCAGGAGCAGCGAAAAACTGTTAAAGATGTTTAGAGATTTGGAATATAAGCGGAACCTTAAAGGCAATATGATAGAAGTGGAAAGCATTAAGGACACTTATTCTATAATACTGACAATTGTAAAATCGGAAACCGAAAAGTATTTGCCCACCGAAAAGCAGCAAAAAATAGCCCCTGCCATAGAATATATATCCCAGAATTACAGCAAAAACATCACAAACGACGGACTGGCTATGCTTACAGGACTGTCCACCGTATATTTCAGAAAACTTTTCACCGCCATAATGGGCGTCTCTCCCATGACCTACGTGCATGATATCCGCATACAGAAGGCGAAAGAAATGCTGAAAAGTGACTACGGCACACTCTCCGACGTGGCACAGTCCCTGGGGTACTCCAGTCTCTACGATTTTTCAAGAGATTTTAAAAAGCGCACCGGCATACCCCCGTCGAAATATTAAAATATCCTGCGTTTTCCCGTAAAATTCTGCTAACAAAGTAAAAAATGACCTGACTTGACGTCAGGTCATTTTTAATTTAGTTTCACTTGTTCGAATCAATATAAGGCAAATAAGTCTTAAGGTAATCGTAACCCGAAAACAGCGTAGTAAACGCCATAACCGCCATACATACGTATGAGAGAATATGATTCTCAGAGAAGAAAGGAATAATAGGTTCTACAATAATAACCACCGTACCTATCATCTGAGACACGGTCTTCATCTTGCCGAGCATACTCGCGGCAACCACCACGCCTTCCTTACCAACCATAACCAAACGCAGACTGGTAACGCCAAGTTCGCGGAACAGAATAATGAGCACAACCCATACAAAGACTAGAGGTAAAGTGTAATCTTCCGCGGTAAGCACCATCCACACGAGTATGGCTATCTGGGAGCCGATGACCATAAACTTGTCTGCCAAGGGGTCGATAAACTTGCCAAAGTCGGTTATAAGTCCGTATTTACGGGCAATCTTCCCGTCGAGCATATCTGTAAAACCCGTAACGATGAAAATTATCGCGGGGACGATGCAACCCCAGATTTTAATATCTCTCATAAATATCAGTGTGGCAACGAACACGGGTACCAGCGCCACTCTGATAAGAGAAAGTGTATTAGGCAGGTTAAGAGTTGTTTTCTTCATTTTAAAATTTGCACCTTGACCGGAATAGGCAGATTTAGCAGCATACGGGCAAAGAACCATTTTACGTACCAAATTCGTTCCCCCCTTCATAAATCTGTTATAGAAATGCCGAGCATAAAACAATGCTTTCTCATAATCACCCTGGTAAAGGTAAGCACGAACCAAGGTACCTACGATTCCCATATAACACATGCGCATCGTGCGATAACCAAAGAAAGCACCTTG
>JAZQCR010000073.1:0-8612 GCA_045546375.1 Eubacteriales bacterium
CCTTGGCTCACAGAACGACATGGCTACGATCCGACTTATATGCTCAGCCATCCAGCCCTCTTTTCTGCCCAGGTAGGATGCGATACGCAGAGCGAAGCACTTCTTGCCCAGAAGAACGTTTCCGCCGTAACCGGAGTTAACACTCCAGATGGTGTTGTCCTCGGGGAAGTGACAGATGTATCTCTTCTCCTCATCCAGCTCTGCACGGGCGTGCAGACCCTTGATGAAGTCGGGGGAATCACCCAGAGCCTCGATAACGTTCTTACCAACACGGGTCATAATGAGCATATTCAGTACAACGTAGATAGAGTCGGTGAGCTCGATACCGATCTTAGCAAAGTCAGAGCCTACAACACCCATGGAATAGGGGATAACGTACATGGTCTGGCCCTTCATGGAGCCGTCATACAGCTTGGAAAGGGTAGCGTAGCACTCCTTGGGATCCATCCAGTTATTGATGTTACCTGCGTCCTCCTTCTTGGAAGTACAGATAAAGGTTCTGTGCTCAACACGTGCAACGTCGTTAACTGCAGTTCTGTGCAGATAGCAGTTGGGGAGCAGCTCCTGGTTCAGCTTGATCATCTCGCCGGTGGAGCAAGCCTGCGCGCGCAGAGCCTCAGTCTGCTCGTCGCTGCCGTCGATCCATACGATGTTATCGGGCTTGGTAAGAGCCGCCATCTCGTCGATCCACGCGTTGACAAACTTGTTAGTGGTCATTGGTTTAATCCTCCATTTGTTTATGTTTATTTTTATTTATCTTGTCTTACGGGTACCAATATTTACCTTGATACCCAAGATACATTATACCCTAAAATCGAATATAATGCAACAGTAATAATTCAGTTTTTATCAAAATTTTTAATTTAATTCAAAATTGCGCTCGATCTTCGCAAAATCCGCACAGGATAGCTTTTCTCCTCTGATACGGGTATCAAAGCCCGCCGACTCGATGATGCGGGCCGCCCTCTCCTTACCGAGCTCGGGAAACTCTGCGCAAAGGGCGTTTAAGAGTGTCTTTCTGCGCTGGGCAAATGCCGCCTTTATTATACGGAAGAAGCGCTCTTGGCTCACCGTCTCCACGGGGGGCGCCCCGTGAGGGGTGATGCGTATGACCGTAGACTCCACCTTGGGCGCGGGCATAAAGGAGCCCGGGGAAACACGGAAGAGCTTCTCCGCCTTTCCGTAATATGCAATAGCCGCGGTGATCGCTCCGTACTCGGAAGAGCCGGGAGCGGCGCAGATGCGGTCGGCTACCTCCCGCTGTATCATTACCGTTACCGAGGCGAACTTCACTCCGCCTTCAAAGAGGCGCATGATGATAGGGGTGGTGATATAGTAGGGCAGATTGGCACAGACGCTGACCGGCTCATCCCCGAAGTGCTCGTGAATAAACTCGGGCAGGTCAAGCTTCATCACGTCCGAGTGGACCACGCTTGTATTCGGCAGATCGGCGAGGGTCTTTGCGAGAACGGGGATAAGTGTGTCGTCTATCTCAACCGCCACTACCTTCTCCGAGCGAACTGCCAGCTCCCTTGTGAGGGTGCCTATGCCGGGTCCGATCTCCAGGGTACACTTCCCTGCTCCCGCCTCGGCTATCTTACGGGGGACTGCCTCATTTATAAGGAAGTTCTGACCGAACCTTTTCTGGAAGGACAGACCGTTTTCCTCCATTATTTCCTTTACCATTCCTATATCAGTTAGACGCATAAAATTTCCTCTTAAAAGTGTTATTTTGCCTTGACGGCAACTACAAAATATGCTACCATTTAATTGTATCATAAATACAATTTGATTGCAACCCGGAGGAGCATCATGAATTACAAATTTATCGGGTGCGAGGAGCTTATCTACATAGCAAAAGAGCTCGCACATATAACGGGCATCACCCCCGACGACACCGCCGCCGCTATCCTGACGGTAAAGGATGGGGGCGATGGAATACTGCTGGAAAAGGATGGGGATAACATAGTCCTCACCTATGCAGAAAAGAGAGATTTCTGTCGCGGGCTGGGCCTTATCAAAGGCTTTGCAACAGACGAGAAGACTACCCTTAGGCAGAAGGCGTCCTTTGACAGTCTCGGTTATATGCCCGACTGCTCAAGAAACGCGGTGCTCTCGGTTGCGGGAGCAAAAGAGCTTATGCGTCATATGGCGGCTATGGGCTTTAACGCCATGATGCTCTACACCGAGGATACCTACGAGATCCCCGGCGAGCCCTACTTCGGGCATATGCGCGGTAAGTACACCGTAGAGGAGATGAAGGAGCTGGACGCTTACGCGCTGTCTTTAGGGATCGAGCTCATTCCCTGCATACAGGTGTTGGCTCACCTCAATGCTATCTTCCGTTGGAATAACTACAAAGCCATCAACGATATGGATAACATCCTGAACATCGCGGATGAGCGCGCCTACAAGCTTATAGACGCTATGATGAAGGTATGCTCAGAGTGCTTCACCAGCAAGCGCATCAATCTGGGTATGGACGAGGCACACAACCTGGGCAGAGGTAAATACTATGACCAGACCAAAGAGCACGTGCCCGTTACCGAGCTGATGAAGCGTCACTTGGCAAAGGTTACCGAGATGGCGCAGGGCTACGGCTACACACCAATGATGTGGAGCGATATGTTCTTCCGTCCCCAGTACGGCGGCTACTACACCACCGACGGCAAGCTCTCGGATGAGGCCGTTGCCTCCAAGCCCGAGGGCATCATCCCCATCTACTGGGACTACTACTGCGGCGAGGCTACCGTAGACAATATGATGAAGTGCCACGAGCAGTTTGGCGGCGAATACGCCTTTGCAGGCGGCGCGTGGAAGTGGATAGGCTATGCGCCTAACAATTCCTACTCTCTTATGCTCTCGGATGCACACCTGCGTATGTGTAAAAAGCACGGAGTAAAGACCGTCTTCACCACCGGTTGGGGCGATCAGGGCGGCGAAGCGGCTCAGCTCTCCATACTCCCTGCCCTTTTACAGTACGCTGAGTACTGCTACAACGAAACTGCGGACAAGGAGCACATAAGCAAGAGATGCGAAGAGCTTTTTGACCTGAGCCTTGACGCATTCCTGCTCCTTGACCTTCCCAATATGGCTTCCTATAATAAGATGGACGCCCCCACCATCACCACCCAGTGCAAGTACATGCTGTACAACGCACCTTTAGGGGGCTTAATGGATAAGCATATCGCAGAGGACGACCCCGAGACCTACGCTTCACACACAACTCAGTTAATGGAGTATGCAGACCACCAAAGATACGGATACCTCTTCCGCACTCTCGGCCTTCTCTGCAACGTGCTGGAGGTAAAGAGCACCCTCTCACTTGACATCCGTAAGGCATATGCCGACGGCGATAAAGAGACTCTGCTCTCCATCGCAAATGAGCGCATACCCGAAATACTCTTACGTCTTGATGAATTTGAGGATGCGTTCCGCGGTCAGTGGTACCGTGAGAATAAGACCTTCGGCTTTGACGTGCAGGAGCTATACTTAGGCGGACAGAAGGAGCAGCTACGCTGTGCGGCCCTTCGCCTCAACAACTACGCAGAGGGCATCATCGACCGCATAGAAGAGGTGGAGCAGCCTGCCCTCGACTTCTACTGTCATCCCGAGGACCGCGGTGTGTGGCGTCATATAGACGCTTTCAACTGGGGTTCCATAGTATCAGTAAACAGAATATTATAAAGAAAAGAGTGTGCTAAAATGAGTACGTGGAATAACCCTATATGGATATGGACAAAAAATGATGCCGCACCCGACGAATACGTTGATTTCGTCGATAGATTCGACTACAAGAGCGGCAAGGTAAGCATGAAGATAAGCGCTGACAGCCAGTACGCCGTATACTTAAACGGCGCGCTGTGCGCTCAGGGTCAGTACCCCGATTTTCCTCACTACAAGGTGTATGACGAAATCGACCTGACCGAATACTGCAAGGAGGGTGAGAACCGCCTTGCCTTCGTGGTATGGTATATCGGCAAATCTAACTTCTCCTACTGCCCCGGAAACGCGGCTTTGGCTTACGAGATAAGCTGTGAGGGCGAGGTAATAGCGCAAAGCTGTGAGGATACCCTGTGCCGTTTAAGTCCCGCTTATGCACAACACAAGTGCAAGATACTCACAGGTCAGCTGGGCTACAGCTTCCATTATGACGCTACAGAGTATGACGGCTGGATGACGGATGACACAGAGGGCTTTGAGAAAGCTGTACGCGTAGAGCAAGACTTGCCTATGTTTATCCGTCCCTGCCTTATCCCCGAAAGGCTGCCCGTGATCGTGGGCAAGGAATGTATACGCATATCCGACACGGATATCGTATACGATCTCGGCAAAGAATACGTTGGGCTTTTCTCAATCAAGGTAAAGTGCGACAAGGCACAGAAGATAGTCACCGCCTACGGCGAGCATATCAAGGACGGTAACGTGCGTCAATGCATCAACGGCCGTGACTTCAGCGTGGAGTACACAGCACCCCAGGGTGAGAGCGAGTACGTGGGCCCCTTCCGCCGTCTTGCAGGAAGATATTTAGAGGTACACAGTGAAACCCCTCTCGAATATATCGAGGTAGGTATAGTACCCACAGTATATCCCCTAAAGGATATGCCCACCCCTGCCCTCACCGACAAACAGCAAAAGATCTACGACATGTGCGTGGAAACCCTGCGCCTCTGTATGCACGAGCACTATGAGGACTGCCCCTGGCGTGAGCAGGGCCTTTACTGCATGGACAGCCGTAATCAGATGCTCTGCGGCTACTATGCATTTGATGAGAAAGTATTCCCCAGGGCTAACCTCCGCCTTATCTCAAAGGACAGACAGGAGTGCGGACTGCTCTCCATCTGCTACCCCATGCAGACCGACCACCTGATACCCTCCTTCTCTCTGCACTATCTTACCGAATGTGCAGAGTACGTGGAGCATAGCGGTGATAAGGAGTTTGCCGCAGAGGTAGCGCCCAAGTGCCGTTCCATCCTCTCCACCTTCAGAGCACGCAAGGTGGACGGCGTAGTTCCGCCATTTGACAAAGACCCACAGTGGAATTTCTATGAGTGGACGGATGCCGTCAGCAACGGAAGCGTTAGCAAGGATATCCCCGATATCTTCTTAAACACCCTCTACTCCATAGCCCTTCAGAAATTCGCGAGTTTCACCCCCGACGCCGACGAGGCGGCGGCTCTGCTCGCAGAAGCAGAGGAGATGAATGCGGCCATCATCGACACCTTCAGCGTACCCGGTACCGTAGCACTTTCCTGCCGTCCTCACGGAGATATGGGCTTTAGCGAGCTTGGCAACTCCTTAGCTATCCTGTGCGGTGCGATCAAGGGTGAGGATGCGGTGAAGCTGGCTGAGCTTATCGCGGACAGAGGTAATAACGGCATGACCTATATCTCCCTCTCCATGATGTGCTTTAAGTACGATGCGCTCCTAAAGGTAGGGGGCGATAAATATAAGGAATATATCCTTGAGGATATAGACCGAGTATATACTCCTATGATAGAATTCGGCTCTACCACCGTATGGGAGTGCGAAGGCGGACCCGATGATTTCGGCCTTGCCGGCAGCCTCTGCCACGGCTGGAGTTCAATGCCGGTCTACTACTATCATAAATTACTTAAGTAAAAGAGAAAAACGGCTCGACGAGCCGTTTTCTTTTACTTATTTTCAGTATTATTCTCGGTATTATTATCGTTGTTCTTGTTCTCGTTCTTATTGTTCTTATTCTTCTTGCTCATTTTCTCACCCCGTGACTTATTTTCCACGAAAATGAGAAAAATATGCATTAAAGGGGTAGCCAGTCAAGGGCATCCTCTACGTGGTCGTCCCACCAGATCCAGCCGTGAGAGCCGGGAGAGGTGGAATGGGTAAGATCATAGCCCATTTTGGGGAACTCCACGATAGCCTTCTCGTGGGCGTAGTAGAGGAAATCCTCGGTGCCGCACCAGAAGTAGAGCTTCGGCTTTTCCTTACCGCTTTTCGCCAGCTTATCCGCGATTACGTAAAGATCGTTATCCGAGCCCGCAACCGTGCTTACGTCGCCGAAATTCGCCTCCATCGCCGCCCTGCGGGAACAGTCGATGGCGAACTGACCCACGTCCAGCACACCCGAGAAGGAAATGATATGACTGAATACCTCGGGATAGGAAAGGCCCACCTTCATAGCGCCGTATCCGCCCATGGAAAGGCCTCCGATGAAGGTCTCTTCCCTCTTAGTTGACATTCTCGGGAAGAAATCGTGGCAAATAGCGGGCAGCTCCTCTGCGATATACCGGAAATACTTCCCACCGTGTACCATATCCGAATAAAAGCTAAGGTCAGCGTTGGGCATGACGACTGCAAGGCCGCGGGCGTTGGCATAGCGCTCGATAGCGGTATAGCGCAGCCACGCAGAGTGATTATCGCTCATACCGTGAAGGAGATATATGGTAGGATAGGTGGTGTCCCGCTCCTTCTGATCGATGCCTATCTGTCCTGCGGCAGTTTGCGGCAGGATAACGTTCATGCTCATAGCCTTTCCCAAAACCTGCGAGAAAAACTCAACCTGTAATAATGCCATTTCATTTCTCCTTTATTTCAGTGACGGTGAGAGTGTCGCCGTCCACTTTAAATTTAACCTGATATTCGCCGTATATCATCCCGTACACCCGCCGGGGATCGCCCTGATAGGAGGGCCTGGGGTCAAGGGCGAGCACGTCAGCAAGCCTTTGCCTATCCCTTTCGTCAAAAGGCGTTTTTTCGGGCAGGATCACCGTGAGGCGATGGTCGTACACCCTATCTGCAAAGCCGCAAACCGCATCGGGATGGGAATCGGTGAATGAAAGGTAGGGTTTAATATCAAAAATCGGCGTGCCGTCCATAAGATCGGCTCCCTCTACCAATAAGGTAGTGCCCATACCTGCGATTTTCTCAAGGCCAACCAACTTTACCGAGGAAAGACCCATAGGATTTGGCCTATAAGGCGAGCGGGTTGCAAAAACACCCATACGCTTATTCCCTCCAAGCCGCGGAGGGCGCACGGTGGGCCGCCAGAGAGCGGTTTCATCCACCTCCGAAAACTGCCATATAAGCCAAAGGTGACTGTACTCCTCTATCCCTCGGAGCGCCGTCTCGTCTCGATATTCGGGCTCAAAAACGATACGGCAAATATGCCCCGCCATACCGCTTTGTCTGGGTATGCCGAATTTCTCCTCAAAAGGCGTATGTATGGTGGCTATCTTCTTAAGCTTCACGGCTTCACCTCATATTATTAAACTTATTATATAGGACTATATAGCTTTTGTCAATAAATACACAGACAAAAAAGAGGATGGAAAAATTCCATCCTCTTAATTTGAGTTCTTGCTATTATTCTTCGAGGCTAGCTATGGCCTTCATAAGGTTGGTAGCTGCAGCATAAGAGTCTTCAGACCAGCTGAAAGTGTAACGAGTCAAGTACATCGTATCAGTACTGTCAATTACACCGTTTCCGTCTACGTCGCCGGCAACCAACAGGTTGGTAGCTGCAGCGTAAGAGTCTTCAGACCAGCTGAAGGTGTAACGAGTCAGATACATCGTGTCAGTACTGTCAATTACACCGTTTCCGTCTACGTCACCCCAAAGGATCTCGGGTTCTTCCTCGCCAAGTGCGGGGATAACGGTAACGTCGGTAACGGCGTCACAGTTTGCACAGTGACGGCTCTTGGAGCCTTCGGTAGTAGCGGTGGGCTCTACGTCAACGGTAAATTCATCTGCAAAGTCGTGACCATTTGCCGCAACCTCTTCCTGAGCTACGATGATCTCGCCGCAGACCTCGCAGTGTTTACCTTCGGTAAGACCGGTGTCGGTGCAGGTAGGAGCAACTGCCTCGTCAATTACCTCGGTGTGACCGAGGGCCTCGGTCTCGTCTGCCACGTAGCTATCGCCGCATACGGAGCAGGTGTAGGTGGTGTAACCGCCGTTCTCACAGTCGGGTGCGGTTACTACTGCATCATAACTGTGGCCAAGGGCAGGAACTTCTTCCTGGGCTACGATGATCTCGCCACATACGTCACAGTGCTTACCCTCGGTAAGCCCGGTGTCGGTGCAGGTAGGCTCAACTGCCTCGTCGATAACCTCGGTGTGGCCTAACTTCTCGGTAAGAATCTCACCGCATACAGTACAGCTCTGATCCTCAGTACAGGTCGCATCTGCACCTGCGGTATGTCCAAGCGCGGGGATCTCTTCCTGCGCTACGGTAGTAGTATTACATACGATACAGAACTTACCCTCGGTAAGTCCGGTCTCGGTACAGGTAGGTGCCTTGCCGGCCACAGTCTCCTCGGTGTGACCGAGAGCTGCAACCTCTTCCTGTGCTAATACGGTCTTGCCGCAGTCATCGCAGTAAGCACCTTCAGTCAGACCGGTTTCGGTACAGGTGGGGGATACTGCAGGGATGATAACAAGATTATTGTGCTCGTCTGTTACGGGGATCTCGGTCTGGGCTACGATAGTCTCTCCACAGTCAGCACAGTAGGAGCCCTCGGTAAGACCGGTAGTGCTGCAGGTAGGAGCCACTGCAGGCAGAGTAACAACGTTATGCTCGCCGGTAGCGGGAATAGCTACGCTATAGGTATCACCGCACTCACAAGTGTAGG
>JAZQCR010000074.1:0-6428 GCA_045546375.1 Eubacteriales bacterium
AAGGTGTATATCACATCGCCGTGAGGCGATATATCACTGCGCCACAGGCGCTGGGTGGATGAGGCGTCAAAAAGTTCCCCACAAACAACAACAACCGACCATGACACTAAATGACTCCATACGTTACATACCGGGTATCGGCGCCAAGCGCGCCGAGGCTTTTGCGCGCCTTGGTATAGAGAGCGTAGGGGATCTTTTGTATCATTTCCCCAGAGCCTACGAGCACCGAGGGGACTTAAGAGAGCTTGCCGACGTAAACGACGGCGAGGTGTGCTCGGTACTGCTCACCGTAGCCAAGCCCGCGGCAAACGTAAAGGTCAAGGGGAGAATGGAGCTCACCAAGGTCATCGCCTTTGACGACACCAGGCGGTGTACCGTCACCTTTTTCAACCAAGGGTACCTAAAGGACGTGCTCCGCACGGGCTCCACCTTCCGCTTTTACGGCAAGGTCAACGTCAAGGGGGGCGTTTGCTCCATGAGCGCCCCTGCTATCGAGCCTTACTATCCCGGTGCCAAGCTCCCCGAGTTTCATCCGGTGTATCCTCTCACCGCATCAATTACACAGAAGACTATCCGTGACGCGGTGGGCTACGTCCTTGACAAATACGACGTTGCCTCCCTTGACCCCATTCCCGCATATATCCGCGAGAGCCTTAAGATGGCGGACTTTACCCGCGCCATGAACTGTATCCACCGTCCCACCACCTATGCGGAGCTTGACGAAGGGCGGCACCGCTTTATCTTCGAGGAGCTTTTCCTTTTCTCTATGGCGGTGGCGTATTCGAGACGGGGCGGAACGCACGAGCTGCCTCCGGGTATGACCGAGCCCGACCTGACACCCTTCTACTCGGCATTACCCTTCACCTTTACCGAGGCCCAGGCGCGGTGCGCCCGTGAGATACTCTCGGATATGGTAGGGGATAAGCCTATGGTGCGCCTGCTCTCGGGTGACGTGGGCAGCGGAAAGACGGCGGTTGCCGCCTTTGCCGCATATGTTTCGGTTAAAAACGGCTATCAGTGCGCCTTTATGGCGCCTACCGAGATACTGGCAAATCAGCATTATGCCGACCTTTCCGAGCTTTTCTCCTCTCTCGGCATCCGCTGTGCTCTCTTAACGGGCTCGGTCAGCGCGGCAAATAAGAAAAAGATAAAAAATCTGCTTTCAGAGGGGCAGATAGATATAGTCATCGGCACCCACGCCCTGCTCTCGGAGGGAGTGGACTTCGCGGCTCTGGGTCTTGTCATCACAGACGAACAGCACCGCTTCGGCGTAATGCAGAGAGCCCACTTAACGGGCAAGGGTCAGGGGGTTCACCTCTTGGTAATGTCCGCTACGCCTATCCCCCGTACCATGTCCCTGATACTCTACGGCGACCTTGCCCTATCCGAGATAGATACCCTGCCGCCGGGCAGGCAGAAGGTAGGCACCTACGTGGTGGACGAGAGCTACCGTCCCCGCCTTGATAACTTTATCCGAAAGAACGTAGCCGAGGGCGGTCAGGTGTACATCGTCTGTCCCGCGGTGGAAAGCGAGGACGAGGGACTGGTGGATCTTTCCTTCGACGGCGAAAAGCCTGCCCTCAAGAACGTCACCGACTATACAAACGAGCTGAAAAGACGCCTTCCCGAGCTTAATATCGCCACTATGTACGGCAAGATGAAGGGCGCGGAGAAGGAGGCGGTCATGTCCGCCTTCGCACGGGGCGAGGTGCAGGTGTTGGTGTCCACCACGGTCATCGAGGTGGGAGTAAACGTGCCCAACGCCAGTCTGATGATAGTGGAGAACGCCGAGCGCTTCGGCCTTGCCCAGCTTCATCAGCTCCGTGGACGGGTGGGACGCGGCAAACGTCAGTCCTACTGCGTTTTGGTCTCGGACAGCAAAAAGCCCGAGGCGAAAGAGCGCCTTGAGGCGCTTCGCACCAAGAGTAACGGCTACGAGATAGCCGAGATAGACCTAAAGATGCGCGGCCCCGGTGATTTTTTCCCCTCAGGCGACGGCAGAGCCAAGCAGAGCGGCGCATACGAATTCCGCCTTGCCAATCTTTGCGCGGATATGAAGACCCTGGAGGAGGCGGCATCCTTGGCAAAGCGACTTGCAGAGACCGACCCCGAGCTGACATCTCCCTTGCACGCACCCTTAAAGGCGCGAATGGAAAAGGTCTTTACCGATATTAAAGGCACGATAAGTTAAAAGGACAAAGGCAACCGCCTTTGTCCTTTTTCTTATCTGTCGATCTGGTATAGCGTCCATGAGCCATTTTCCTTCAGCCAAAAATAGCCGTCGGGGTTGACCTGGGAGATACCGTCGTAGTTGACGTCGAGTACGGTGTTTCCCTTGGTGTCGAGAAGGCCCCACTTACCGTTTTGTGTTACAGTGATATAACCGTTTGTCGCTGCATAGATAGATTCATACCTCTGTCCGAACGAAATGGCAGTCTTGTAGGGATCATATTTAAAGTCCACCACCACATTGGCGTTTTCATCGATATACCCCCATTTACCGCCCTTCCTCACGGCCAAAAGTCTGCAGGAAAAACCGGTGTAATCATCTATGTTTTCATAAATGAAATCCGTTACCAATTCGTACGTATTCATATCCAGCATAGCGAAGTTATGGGTTTTGAAATGAGGTTCGTGGTTGCCGTAACGATTAGTGTAACCGGATATCCTTTTTATTGGGAATAGCTTATTGCTGGTCCAGGTTCTGTGCCGAATAGCCAAGTTGTCTGCGGTCAAGTCGATTTTGCGGTTATATTTTTCTAACCATTCTTTTGCAAAATCCTTAAATGGGACGACCTCTTTTCCGGCGTTCAAGATGACCACTTCTCCGCCATACCAATATACGGACGGCTCTATTCCGCCTCCAGGGAAGTTACCACCCTCTGAAACTTTTCCGTTTTTGTCTATGATGCCACTATAATTACCGTCCTTATCAGCACAAATCAAATATTCGTAAAACCAGCCGCTGCCCCTAAAGATATTATCATACGTGGGCTGCAGTATTATTTTACCGTTATAGTCTATCAAGCCAAACTTACCGTCCCTCTCTATGACGGAATAGCTTCTGGTTTCCTTAAAATCATAATACTGTATGGAATCCGCCTTTACACCCGAGAGAACGGGGGTCAATCCCGAATAATTCAGCTCGGATAGTCCGCCTGACAGCTCTTCTGCATTGTTCCCTATAATATCGTGCACGTCCCATTCGTTGTTCTCTGCGAGCTTTGACAGGTCGGGGTAAGCCTGCACCTCTGCCAAGGACAGATAATATAACTGACGGGCGAAAAGGTCGATATCCTTATCCAGCTCTACCATATCCTCGGCTATTTCTTCGGCGTCCTCTCCGTAGGTTCCCACCAAGAGGGCTTTGAGCTGTTCATACTGGGCGATAAGGGTCTTGTAATAGAAGACGTTCATCAGCCGATATTTCTCTAAGCTGTCGTAGTTACCGTATTTTTCGCCGCGAATGCTTTCACCCAACCGACCCATAGATACCGTCATATCAGATTTAAGATAGGTAAGGTAGAGTGAGGCTGTCTGTGCATCGGCACGGGCAAAAGCATCACCGGGCAAAAATCCCTGTGCCAGTTTAAAAATCAAGGTGCTGATATCTATAGATAAAGACATCAGACCGGCTTTTTCAAAGAACGCTTCAGACGAGGCAAGCAGCTTTCCGCCGTTACACGCTTTTTTATATACCTCGGTCAAATCAACGATATTATCCATAGAGCACTGCATAGTGGTAAGCGCCGTTCTCATTACAGCCGCATGCTTTTCATCTGTGAGCACACTTTGCAGATCGATAAATTCATAGTAAAACTGGCTTTCCTCGGGCACGCAGTATATCAGAATGGGTAAGATATTCAGCGAATCGGAGCCGCATTTGCTGAGCGCATTAATATCCGAAAGCAGGGCGCAGATCACGTCCATTTCGTTTCCGCCGATATCGCTGCTAACCTTTATATCTTGTACTATCCTCTTGACCTTGTTGAATTTTTCAGCGGTTATCGACTTTTTATCGATTCCGTATAATACCGCATCAACCACAGGTGATATAACGGAACCTGCTACGTCCCAACTATCTATGGTAATATCACTTGCCGATAAAATCGCTGCTTGCTTCTCTGTGGCGGCATCCAGGGTTTCAGTGGCGCCCGTATATTTGAGGGGGTCCACCTGCAGTGCGTTCACTATTGCTTCTCTTTGGTGGTTTTGGGTGAGGGCAGTCCCTATCCCGCTTTCCAGCATTTTTAATATAAAATTAGCTAAAAGGATACTTTTCTGTTTGTCTTCGCTGCCGAAGGTGTCGACGGTGTACACGTTTTCTTTGCCTGTACGCACCAGCCCCTCCCAAAGTGTAGCTTGTGGCATATAGATGGATAGCTTGCCGTCGTCAATGCCGCAGTGAGCACCCAGGAAGGTCAGCATAGGCAGTGCGTGGAGCACCACCGAGTCACCGTTTCGCAGGGTCTCGATGTCCGCTGTGAAGGTGTCGTCCGTCAGCTTGTTTTTCTTTAGATCTATCTCTATTTTTCTCGTTCCGTGGGTCACGGTGAGCTTGTCCCCGTCCAATTTATAGGATGAGCGGGTATAGCGGACTATATCGTCTACGTACATATAGCATTTGTCTTCATATATGTAAACACGGCAGGAATCCGTGCCGCATTCGCTGCTGACGACCTCCACCTTGGATACGTAGAGCGGTTTTTGTCCTGCCCACACGGAGAGGGGCAGTAAACATACGAGCATCACGACACAAAGTATGATACATATAACTCTTTTCACGGTCAGCCCTCCTGTACAGACATCATTTCGATCAAGATCTCACCCAAAAGCTGTTGAATATCGGGGAAGACCACGTTGAACAGGTCGTTATTCGGTACTATACGCAAACCGTTATTCTCCACTATGCCGCATTTGACTGTTTCATACACAAGCTCGCTTTCCGGGCACTTACGGATAGCGGTGTAGACGTCCGTTGTATACGTATCAAAAGCAGTATTATAGTCGGTGAGATCATCGGGCAGACATTCTTCCAAGATTTTTCTCAATGGCGGTGCGGTCACCACCATTTGAACGGTCATTTCCTCTTCGTCAATACTCTCTATGTGCAAGGTGACCGCTTCGCCGTATACGGTGCTGAATTCATCTGCCGAAACGTCAGTGACCACGTCGTCAAAATGCTTTATTCCTTCGGAGAGAGAGATCGTTTTTCCGACCAACTCCCTCATATCAGGCAGCTCCGTCGCCTCTACGGTATCGGTGCTGTCGTCCTTTTTGGTTGTCACAATGGCAAGGATGACAGCCACAGCCAGAATTACTATAGCTATTATTCCGATCATTATCCATTTTTTCTTCATTTGCTTTAATAACCCTTTCATTACGCTTTAGTTCATTATATCATAGGGCCTAGTTTTTTACAACTCTTTGCTTTTTGCGAGAAACGGTGAATTTTTTTACACACATTTATCATCCCGTTTTAGAGAAAAATAAAACGGGGTGATTTTTTTGAAAAATTTGATATCGCTGCTGATAGCGGCGGTGGCGGCGGTAAACGGCGCAGGCGCGCCGATGACCGTTGCCCACAGAGGCGCGCCCGACCTTGCGCCCGAGAACACGGCGGAGTCCTTCGCCCTGGCGGCGGAGCAAGGGGTGGACGCCATAGAGTGCGATCTGCACTTGACCGCAGACGGAAAGCTGGTCTGCCATCACGACCCGAGCACGGGAAGGGCTTGGGACAAGGATTTAAAAATATCGGAAACGAGCCTTGCCGACCTAAAGGCGCTGAAGCCATCGGCAGGCTTTAAGGCGGCGTATCCCAAGTATAAAAAGGTGAAGATACCCATCTTCGCAGAGGCGGTTGCGGCAATGGGCAAGGCGCGCATCTTCGCGGAGATAAAGGGCGGCGGCACAGAGTGTGCAAAGGCACTTGCCGCCGAAGCGCAGCGCCTGGGACTGAAAAACCGCCTGACGGTCATCAGCTACGACCGTGAGGCGGTGGAATATATGCGTGATGCAGGCTACGACTGCGCTCTGCTGCTCAGCTTTGATACAGCAAGCGAGCTTTTGGCGGCAGACCTGCCAAAGGGAGTGGATGTGGATGTGAACTTCGGGGCTTTGACCGCTTCCGCTGTTCAAAAGCTCCACGACCGCGGCATCAAGGTCTACTGCTACACCGTGGAGGGCAAGCGGGGCTACGAGTCCCTGGCACGCCTGGGCGTTGACGGCATCACGGGAGACGACTTCGCCTTCTTAAAGGAAGGGTGATACTGTGGGGGAACTCTTGCAAGAGTTCCCCCTATGTCCTATTGGAACATCGGCTCACCCTTCGCGCGACGGCGCTCGCTCGGCTTCACCGTGTTCCTGCTACCTCCTCGTCCGCCTTTATCTGCGCCTGTGGCAGCGGCGGACTGCGTCGCCCCCCTCAG
>JAZQCR010000075.1:0-28915 GCA_045546375.1 Eubacteriales bacterium
GGTCCTCCCAGTAGTCATAGTGGGCAAAGCGGCGCAGGGACGCCTCAAGTCCGCCGATGATGACGGGCACGTCGCCATAAGCCTCGCGGATACGGTTGCAGTATACTATCACCGCGCGGTCGGGACGCAGTCCCATCTTTCCGCCGGGAGAATAATAGTCAAAGTTTCTCTTCTTTTTGGAGACTGTATAATGAGCCACCATAGAGTCGATATTTCCCGAGGAAACGAGAAAGCCCAGGCGAGGTCTGCCGAAGCGCTTAAAGTCCTCGCAGGACTTATAATCGGGCTGTGAGAGCATAGCCACGCGGTAGCCCGCCGCCTCCAGCACACGGGAGATGATGGCATGCCCAAAGCTGGGGTGATCTACGTACGCGTCACCCGAAACGTATACGAAATCGGGCGCGTCCCACCCGCGCTCTTGCATCTCTTCCTTGGTAACAGGTAAAAATTCCGCCATTTTCTCTCCTCCGAATTTATCCTTTATATTTTAACATTTTAAGGGGAGATAGTCAAGGGAAATGACTATCAGCAAGTTATTATTACGCTAACACTTTATATCTCTTGACTAAACCGCAAAAACATGCTATAATTCAAAAAAACAAAAAGAAAGTGAGGTGGACAAAATGACTTTATGTTACCTGATAAAATCAAATCCCGTTTTGTCCGCACGTTAAGGAACCGTAGTTGCCGGATAAGTATTATCGCTTCTGATTTTATCAGAAGCGATTTTTTATTATTTAAGGAGAAAAAATAATGAACAAATTTTCATCATCTCATCAACACGCCTTAACATCTATACAAAGAACCGTAGAAATAGTCAAGTATCCTGACGATCGAATATTGAATTCCATCGCACAAAAGCACGGTGACATTTCAGAAAAAGTATTCAGTGGACTGACAAATATCATATCCACGGCCCACTACAATTCCGACTATTTTTGTACCAGTATTCGCGACGATAAAGAAGAAATCATAGCATATGCAAGTTTCATCCAAAGCAGCAAAGAACCGAAAAAATGGTTTTATACAGATCTCTGGGTTGCCAAAGAACACAGAAGGCAAGGTTTAGCAACCGGAATGGTAAAATCCGGCATTAAACATCTGTCAGAGCTTTGTGCCAAAACTCTATTATGTACGGTAGCTCCCAACAACGATGCATCCTTAAAACTACAACTTAATCTAGGATTTAAGGAAATCGAAACAGAACCCTTTGAACGATTTGAACTTGAGGGACTAAAAATGTTTGCACTATCTGTACCAAGTGAATTGAACATCATACCTTTAACGGATAACCTAACGCATTTACTGTTCATATGTAATCTGTTAACCGATGCTCAAAACATAAATGCACTTCACCTTAAACCTATAGACGACGATAAATGCTTGCAATTTCGCATCGAAATGCGAGATTCTTTGGTATTAAAACCCAATTCAAATGAATTGAACTATGTTATCAGAAAAGGAAGTCTTGCAATAGGGTGGCTAAAGCTCAACGGATTGAAATTGGATGATTGTTTATGGATAAGTATGCTAATTGTTCATAAAAAGTACCGTAACATAGGGGCGGGTATGATGGCAATTAGTTTTGCCGAAAAAATCGCACGGCAAATGGGCAAAAATAATATATTCATTTCCACGACCACCGACAATATTCCAGCGCTTTCTCTCTATGAAAAAGTCGGATATCGTATAGTTACAGAAAATCAACATATAGCTGAAGACGGAAGTGTAACGACTAGATGCAAACTACATAAAAATATCCGTCCGCGTCAATCTTAATCTAAAATAGACTCACGGTCAGCCCCTTCCACCACACCTTCGGTGCGGTCCCCCGTGGGTGGTGGGCAGACAGCGTGGGGTTCCCGAGGCGAGGATCACCGAGCCTTGGGGTTCCGAGCTCATGGGGGAGGTGCGCGCTGCCGCGTCATCTCCGTGATATCGTTAGCGGTTACCACCCGCACCTCCCCCGAAGAGCGGCGGGAGGGGGACCGCCGGAGAACAAATCATATCACTATGATGTTTTTCATTCCCGGTGGTGGAAGGGGATGATGCGGTAGTCCTACACATTTATCAGCACCGTCCATAAGCCTTCTCCGCCGGAGAAGGCCGCGCTGCCGCAACATCTCCGTGATATCGAAATAGAATAATATACCCCGTGCGGTCGTTTAACGATCGCACGGGGTATTTTTTATCAGTTATACTTGGGCAGGTAGTCGCCGTGGGCGTCGATGAGGGCATCCACCATTGCCTTGATGGTGTCGATGTCCAGCTCGCTTCCCGTATGGGGATCCAGCATAGCCGCCTGGTAGATATGATCCTTCTTCTTTGTAACGGCCGCCTCGATGGTTAAGAGCTGTACGTTGATATTGGTCATATTCATAGCCGCGCACTGTACGGGCAGGGCGCCTACGTGACAGGGATACAGACCGTTACCGTTGACCAACACGGGCACCTCTACGCAGGCCTCTGCGGGCAGATTGGTGATCAGCCCCTTATTTAATACGTTGCCGCCTATCTGCAGACAGCCGCCTGCGGTGAGTGTCTCCATAATGTAGGAGGCGTACTCGTGAGAGCGCTGATGGTCGCGCACCTCGCCGTTCTTCAACTTCTCATACTCCTCCTTCCAGCCTGCTATCTGATTCACACAGCGACGGGGATATTCATCAAGCGGAATTTTGAATCTCTCGATGAGCTCGGGGTACTTGCTCTTGATATAGAACATATTATATTCTGCATTATGCTCACTCGACTCAGTACAGTAGTAGCCGAAATTACGGATATAGTCAAGGCGTACCTTATCCCAAGCATCCGGCTCTTCCAGCTTTGCCAGTGCTCTTTTCTTTATCTCGGGATAGAGGTCGTTTCCTTCCTTATCCTTTATCTCAAGGAGCCAACCCATATGGTTGATACCTGCGATGAGCTCTTTTCTTCCCTCCAGCTTATCTTCCATACCCAGATTGCTTAACAGAACCTCAGAGCAGCACTGCACGCTGTGGCACAGACCAAGGGTTTCGATACCTGTATATCTCTGCATATAGCCCGAGAGGATGGCCATGGGATTAGTGTAGTTTAAGAAGAGCGCATCAGGGCAGACCTCCTCCATATCACGGGCGAAGTCCTCAAGAACATTGATGGTACGAAGGCCGCGCATAATACCACCGATACCGAGGGTATCGCCGATGGTCTGGCGAAGGCCGAACTTCTTGGGCACCTCGAAATCAATGATGGTACAGGGGTCGTAAAGACCTACCTGAATTGCGTCAACAACGAAACGCGCACCACGTAGCGCTTCTTTTCTGTTCTCAACGCCCAGGTAGCACTCTATCCTGCCGTAGCCGCCCTTACTCTCTCGGAGACCCTCCAAGATAACACGACTCTGCTCAAGGCGCTCTCCGTCTATATCGTAAAGGGCAAACACGCTGTCACGGAGAGCCTCCGTGCACATACAGTCACCTATAACGTTTCTCGCAAATACGGTGCTCCCCGCACCCATAAAGGTTATTTTCATGATTTTCACCTGCTTTTATGTGTATTTATACGCCCATTATAATGCTTTTTACGGGCAAAAACATAGAAATATGTTGCCAAAACTTATCAGTATGTTGTATAATATACACGTAATATCAGTTGTGAGGTTATTTATGGTTTTTGATGAATATATAGAAGAAATAAGTTATAACGACGTTGTCCCCATGCTTTTCGGATACGAAAACTGCAAAAGCGGACACAGCTTCGGCCCTGCCCTGAGAGAATACTGGCTCATCCACTACGTGGAGTCGGGCTTCGGCACCTTTGCCAAAGGCAGTACCACCTACCGCGTTGAACCGGGACAGATGTTCATCATCCGCCCCTTCGAGGTCACCTTATATACAGCAGACAAAGAACAGCCCTGGACCTACCACTGGGTCGCCTTTTTCTGCGACGGCGAGTTGCCCGTTGATTTAGACCCTGTCATCACCTGCCCTAAGGCGGGAGAGATATTCGAACGGATCAAAAACAGTCGGGAAATGGGTGCAGGCAAGGGTGCGCAGGTGCGCGGCCTTATCTGGCAGATATTCGCTCTGCTTATGGAAAACAAAAAAAGTTCCTCCGACTACATAAATGCCGCAGTTAACTATATGAACACCCAGTACGTAAACTGCATCACCGTTAAGAACGTGGCAGACCACCTGGGCCTTAACCGCAGTTATTTCTCCGACTACTTCAAAAAACGGATGGGTATCTCCCCCCAGAACTTCCTTATGAATATCCGTATGAGTAAGGCTGCCGATATGCTCATCCACGGCATCAAACCTACCGTCGCAGCCACCTCGGTAGGCTACGAGGATCTCTTCGCATTCTCTAAGGCATTCAAAAAGCACTTCGGGATAAGCCCCCGCGAATATGCTAAACAAAATAAGCTCACTCGCAAAGAGTGAGCTTATTTATTATCTCATCCACGTTGTCGGTAGAGTACTCTATTTCCGAGGAGTACATCCGCGCCGCCTCGAGAAGGCCCTCTATACTGTCCTCGCACACGCCTATTATCATTCTGTAAGAAAGCAGGGCAAAGCGCATATATGCATAAAAGTCCTCTTCATCCTCGGCGTTTACGGGATAGCGATAGATAAAGTAATTAAGTAACTGTTCTTTGGCCGTCTCGGGGATATTCACCTTATAAGAAGAATATCGGTCAAGGCAAATATCCCATTCGTGATCGAGACGCTCAAGGGTACGGTAAAACGGGATCAAAGCCTCTGCGTCTGCCTCGCTTATATCAAGGTGGGATATGCGCTCCTCCACAGGCAAAGTCCTATCAGTCAGGATATCGAAATATTCATGACGGCGCGTGAGCTTCCACTCCTCAAAGGGTGTAAGGGTACATCCGCCGCCTTCGCATGAATAAAGCTCAAAAGGTTCGCTATAAGTGTGTATCAGCCTTGCCGCCTCCTCACAGCAAAGCCCAAGTCCCACCTCGGTACAGTCAGAGAGATGATTTTTAAATCTGGGATGATCGGCACATATCTGACAAAGAGCCTCCTCACCTAAAGAACATATAATATCGCAAAGGCCGTTTTCAGCTAAAAAAGGACAGCGCTCTCTTTCGTCAAGGGCAAAGGAGTAAGTGCCATCCTCGCACTTTATCCTATCCCGCAGGCGCTCTCCTATCTCGCCCTCTACCTCTCGGTAGTATTCGGCGGTGTCCTCGTCTATGTCTATTTCCCACCCTACACAGCAGGAGTGGCGGCATCTGTCCGCTATACACTCGAAGTCAGGGTAATAAGAAGGTATGATTATATCCATGGCTTAATAATATCACACATGAAAATCTTTTTCAAGGAGTTGTAAAAAAAGTTTCTTCGTGATATACTAATGTAACTATGAAAAGAACAGTAATTCTATTATGTATCATAATGCTTTTATCCGGCTGTGTTGAAAAGATACCTGCCGAAACTGTGCCCGCAACAGAGGTAGCCGCTACCGAAGCGTCCGTCGAGTCACCTACAGAGGCCCCTACGTCAACGGAAAAGCCTACCGAAGCGCCTACAGAGCCGCCCGCTCCCGAAAAGCAGAGTGCGACCTTCCTTGCCTGCGGCGACAATATGGTCTTTTACGGCAACGTCCTTGATGCAGACGACCAACCGGGAGACCGCAAATACAACTTCGCGCCTATATATAAAAACGTTCGTGATATGATCGAGGCGGCGGACGTTGCCATGATAAATCAGGAGACGCTCATGTCAGACAAGCACGAGTTTTCCTACTACCCCAGATTCAACAGCCCCCGTGAGATGGGCCTCGACCTTATAGACGTAGGCTTTGACGTTATATGCATAGCCAATAACCATATGATGGATAAGGACGAGGAGGGACTGCTCTCCACCATAGACTTCTGGGAGGAACAGCCCGTCACCCTAATCGGCGCTCAAAGGGCACAGTCAGAGCGCACGAATATCACTTTGTTAGAAAAGAACGGTTTGACCGTTGCCCTTCTTGCTTATACCTACGGCACAAATATCTACAGCATCACCGAGGGTAGCACCCTCTACATCCCGGTCCTTGAAGAAAACACGGTAAAAAATCAACTACAGCAGGCAAAGGAACTGGCAGACGTAGTAGTCGTCAACGTTCATTGGGGTGAGGAATACACCTTTATACCAAACGATTACCAGCGAAGCTATGCACGTATTATGACCGAAGCGGGAGCCGACGTGATAATCGGGCATCACCCTCACGTTATCCAGCCTATAGAATGGCTGACCGCCTCGGACGGCAGTAAGACCCTATGCGCCTACTCCCTCGGCAACTTCGTGGCAGAGCAGGCAAACGACTGCAATATGCTTGGCGGTATGCTGACCTTTAATGCAGTTAAGAGCGAGGGGGCGACCGAGATAACCGACGTGGTCTTCCATCCTACGGTCTACTACTTCAATTACTATTTCCGTAATAACAGGGTGTATCCCCTTGATGAATTCACACCCGAGCTTGCAAAGAGCCACGGAATTTCATACTACGGCAACTCCATCACCGTAGACGGCGTAAAAAAATATCTATCGGATACCATAGACAAGGAATTTTTAACAAAATGAAAAGATCAAGCGGCGTGCTCATGCACGTTTCATCCCTATGGGGAGAATACTCGGAGGGGTCCTTCGGCAAGGCGGCCTACGACTTCGTAGACTTCCTTCGTGACTGTCACTTTACATACTGGCAGACCCTACCCTTCTGCCTTCCCGACGAGTATAACTCTCCCTACAAGTCATACAGCGCCTTCAGCGGAAATCCCTTCTTTATCGACCTGCCCACTTTAGCCAAGGAAGGTCTTCTCACGAAGGACGAGTTAGAAAGCGCAAAGCAGAAAACTCCCTATTACTGCGAGTTTGACCGACTGCATAAGGAGCGTTTGCCGTTGCTCTCAAAGGCGGCGGAGCGCTTCGATGAGTGGAATAAGGTAAGCGATTTTATGGTCCTTCATCCCGAGGTAGAGGCCTTCTGCCGCTATATGGCTCTGAAGGAGGCAAACGGTACGGGAGAATACGCAAAGTGGACTACCGACACTTACAGCAAAGAAACATACCGCCTGTGGCTCTTCACCCAGTATAAATTCCACGAGCAATGGAAAAAGCTCAAGAACTACGCAAACTCAAACGGTATAAAGATCATCGGCGACATTCCGATCTACGTTGCGGCGGAAAGTGCCGACGTGTGGAACTCTCCCGAGGATTTCCTCTTAAACGAGGACGGCAAGCCTACCGCCGTGGCAGGCGTCCCCCCCGATTACTTCGCCGCCGACGGTCAGCTCTGGGGTAATCCCCTTTATAATTGGGAAAAGATGAAGGCAGACGGCTTTGGCTGGTGGTGCCGCCGAATCGCCTTTATGAACGAGCTCTTTGACGGTGTACGCATCGACCATTTCCGCGGCATAGAGGCATTCTGGTCTGTACCTGCAAACGAGACCACTGCCAAAAACGGAAAATGGGTCAAGGGCCCGGGAATGGACCTGATAAACGCTATCAAGCCCCTTTGCAAGGACAAGCTGATGATCGCAGAGGACTTAGGCGACATAACCGACGAGGTAAAGGAGCTCGTAGCACAGAGCGGCTTCCCCGGAATGGGTGTACTGCAGTTTGCTTTCCTCGGCGACGAAGACTCACCCCACTTGCCCCATAACTATAAGAATAATCAGGTGGCGTATACGGGCACCCACGACAATAACACCCTTCTCGGCTTCGTGTGGGAGCAAAACGATGAAGAGCGCAGAAGGCTACTTGACTACTGTGGTTTTGAGGGAAGCGAGTGGGACACCTGCTATGATCACCTTCTGCGTACCATGTTCGCAAGCCACGCGGGTCTGGTGATATTACCGATCCAAGACCTGCTTTTGTACGGTTCGGACACAAGGCTTAATAAGCCCGGCAGTTGCGAAGATAACTGGAACTACCGCATCACGGAAGAACAGCTTCAGCTCATCAACCGAGATAAGTTCCGCAAGTGGAACGATCTCTACGGAAGAAAAAATAATGCTTGAGTTAAAACTCAAGCATTATTTTTTGAATACTATAAATTTGGATAACAGATAGTTGGAAACGAAGACCGCTACCTGTGCGAAGACTTTGACCGCCAAAGGATCAAAGCCAAGCCAGTCAATGAAGGATAAGAGTATTACGTACTCTAAGAGCAACGTGGCTATACGTCCTGTGAAGAAGGATACTGCCTCACGGATTATCCCCTTGCCGCTCGCCTTATTCTCGAAGACCCAGGTCCTGTTGGTAACGTAAGCAAAAAGCACTGCCAGCACCCATGAAACGATCGTCGCCGCATGAGTATTATCGCCTATATCATATACGATCTTAAAGGATGCTATACTGACTAAGGTGGTAAGACCGCCGAAGAATATATACAAAAGCGCCGACTTATTCTTCTTATAAAAGCCCTCAAAGATCCGTAAGACGGGCAGGGCCATTATGCGGTCAAATATATCTTTTTTATTGCTCATTATCTTCCTCATTTTTGGTGTCGCGCTCAATTAAATACTTGGGTCTGCCCTTGACCTCCTCGTAGATGGCGGCAACGTATCTGCCGATAACGCCGAGTCCCGTGAGCACACATCCGCCGATAAAGAGCTGCAGCAGGATCACCGTGGTAAAGCCCGCCACGGCGCTTCCCATAATATACCTTATAAGAGTCTGGACTCCGAGGATAGTACCAAAGAAGATTATGACAGTTCCCACGTAGGACAGTGCCTTCAAGGGCACTGAGCTGAAGGAAATGATGTTGGAGATGGCATATCTAAACAGCTTATGGACGCTCCACTTGGTCTTACCCGCTACGCGCTCCGCCACCTCATAATACACCTTACAGCTCTTAAAGCCCGTCCAAAAGGTCATGGCACGGAAGAAGGTCTGCCTCTCGGGCATGGAAACAAGCAGATCTGCTACTCTTCTGTCAATGAGCTTGAAGTCGCTGGAATTCTGCATATCAAAGCCGGTGAGTGAATTGAGAATACCGTAAAAAAGGCCCGCAAATATCTTGTGAAGGATGGACTGCCTTCCGCGGCTCTTCTTCGTCCCCTCGATGACCTCGTAACCCTGCTCCCAAAGACGGTACATCTCAACGATCGTCCTCGGTGGATGCTGAAGGTCACAGTCCATTATGACAAAGCAATCGCCCTTGCCCTCTGCAAGGCCCGCGTATATAGCAGCCTCTTTACCGAAGTTACGGCTGAACTCTATGCACCTGATGCGGCTATCGCCCTCGGAAAGCTCCAGCACCCTCTCAAAGGTGCCGTCGGTAGAACCGTCGCTGACAAAAAGCAGCTCACACCCGATCCCTTCCTCTTCCATTATGCGAAGGACTGTGCCAGCCGTATTCTCGATATTCTCCGCCTCGTTATACGAGGGGATCACTATGGTAAGTAGTTTATTCAAGGTGCGTCTCCTACCTTCTTTGATCGACTTATTATATACTCTTACATTGTTTTTGTCAACAAAAAAGCACTTTTCAGTGCTTTTTTGAATTACTGCTTTTCAAATTTCAGATCGCCTCGGCTGACGTACTCGTCCTCGCCGTCTGCGTACTTGATCATAGCGTAATCAAGCTCGGGCTGACGCTCAAGTCCGTCACATATGCTCTCTGCCTCGCCCGTTCCCTTTACCGAGAGAAGCTCGTATTCTCCGCCATCCTCAAGGACATAGAACAGATACTCCTTATGGGTTATGTCAAAGGATACAACATTCTCCGCTATCTCGGACGGTTCCTTATTACCAAACTTAACGTAGAGGGTAAACTCGTCGTCGGTATAATAGATCATACGGGCATCGTCCGTCATAACGAACTGGGTAACGTCCTCGGCTATCTCGGTGTGCTTTTTGCTTGAGCTGTGATAGATCATCAGCTCGCCCTCGGCAACGTAGACCACGCTCTTACCGTCAACTGCGGGTTTGGCGTCATCCACCTTCTCCGCGACCTCATCAAACTCCCATCTGCCGTTTAAGAAATAGAGGGTGTCGTCGTCACCTACGTAATACTTCTTGGAAAACTCGCTTATGCCGTAATGAAGCACGGGCTCTCCGCCGTCCACCAACGGACAGGACTCGTAAAGAGCCAGGTTGTCGCAGGGAACAAAGGTAAGATACTCGTCTGCCAGCTCCTTGGGCTCTCCGCTTCCGCCATAGACGAACGTCTTATCATCTGCGTGGTAGAAGACATCGTCACCCTTCTCGTTAAACCAGAAGCCTTCTACCGAAACGGCTATCTTCTCCTCATCACTGCCGTCGTAGTGATAGAGGTTCTTTACGCTGTCCAGCATATATACGTGCTTTGCTCCGTTGGAAATGGAAACGGGTATGCGGTCACTCTCCCACTTGATGGGCTCCCCGCCCTTGTATATATGCATATACTCACCGGACTCTCTCTTGGTGAGGTATGCTATAGAGCCGTCGTCCGCTACGCAGATATTATTTACCAAAGCGTTACGGTCTATCTTCTTATCCGTCTGCTTCTTACAGTTATAAAGGTGCAGCTCATCCTCTGTATTCACGTATGCAATGTACGAGCCGTAGGGGGACAGCACGAATTCGCGCACCTCCTCGGCGACCTCGTACGCCTCGGTCGCATCATCAGCTTTCACAAAATAAAGGGTAGCACTCTCACCTGCAGAGCCGTCGCCCTCCTGCTTGATGGAGTCAGCGTCAAAGAAGGCTATCACGTTGCCCCTTATGGATGCATTACTGTTCGCCTTGGTGATAGTATAATCCTCTACCTTGATGCCGTTTACATACATGGCCTCGTTTACGTAGGTTATGAAGTTTTCCTTAAGTGTATAGTGCTCCCTGTCCATAAACAGAAAGAAGGACAGTACCGACACTATGCCCGATATCAAAAGAACGACACCGCACACAAGGTATCTCCTCGGGATCTCGCTAAACTTATAAAGCTGTGAAAACAGAGAATTTTTAACTAAACGTTTGCCGCAAGCGGGACAGATCACGCTGTTGTCCTGTATCTCTTTATTACAATATTTGCAAATCATAAATAAACTCCGAAACGTCTGAAAATACTGCTACCTCAATTTTACATTATTATACTACATTTTGCTCCCCTCGTCAATAGAATCGCAAAAAGCATACTATACTTTGACAGCTTGTTATCTATTTTAAAACATTTTTTCAACAACTGACAGCAGTTGTTGACAAAAGGTGTAAAGTGCATTAAAATCATAACTGAAAGGAAGCAAAAAATGGAAAAAGTAAAAAAGATATTTGAAAAATACACCGAAATGGGCGTGACCGAGCTGCTTTTCCGCGGACGCAGGGCAATGGAGCTTTTGATACGGCATTTTTCACCTCTGGTGGGTAAGGACGGTGATACCCTTTCGATACTTATGGCATTTGCCGCAGCCTCCGTTGACTCGGACGGTATTTTCTCCCCAAAGGAGATAGATTACGCCTCGAGCCTTCTCGGTCTTGACAAAGATCACACCGTATCCCTTTTAAAGCGCGCCTCCACCCCCGAAAAGAAAAGTGCCGCCGAGCACCTCTTCGATGCCTGTGAGCCGGAAATAAAGCTCTTATTGCTTGATTTCTGCATGTGTTTTATCGCTTCGGATGATACGGTAGACCCTAAGGAAAGCAACTTTATCAAAAGCCTCGTTCTATAACGAGGTTTTTTCTTTTGAAAACTTGTAATATCCGCAAAACCGTGGTAAAATATATGTGATTGTGAAAACTATAAGTGAGGTGAGGCGCAATATGGACACAGGCAGTAGTAATACCGGCGATACCGGGCGAAGTTGCCCCTATATCTGCGCTCACCCTTTTTGCGCGCTATAGAGTCGCTCCGCCCGAAAAATAACTATTTCGGGAGGACATTATGAAAGAAAGAATCGAAGAACTGTTAGCGGCGAAGAGAATAGGCGATATCAGCCGTCTTTTCGCCGAAAACGAGCCCGCAGACATAGCGGACGTTTTAGGTGAATTTTCCGACGATAAGCTATCAAAGCTGTACCGCATCCTGCCTAAGGACTTAGCGGCAGAGGTATTCGTCGAGATGGACTCGGACGAGCAGAAGATGCTCATCAAGGCCTTCACCGATAAGGAGCTGCGCGAGATGATGGACGAGCTCTTCCTTGATGACGCAGTTGACATCATCGAGGAGATGCCCGCAAGCGTAGTGCGGAGAATACTCGCTAATACCGATCCCTCGGACAGAAGAGTCATTAACGAACTTTTAAAGTATCCGAAGGACAGCGCAGGCTCCATCATGACCACCGAATATATCGCCCTAAAGGCGCATATGACGGTCAGAGAGGCGATCGAACGCATACGAAGCGTTGCCCTCGACAAAGAAACGGTTTATACCTGCTATGTCACCGACGAAAGACGCAAGCTCATCGGCGTTACGACCATAAAGGATATGCTCATCGCGGAGGACGACACACTTATCTCCGATATTATGGAGGAGGCGGTGGTCAGCGCGTACACGGGAGACGACAAAGAGGAGGTAGCGGACATGATGAGCCGTTACGACTTCCTCGCCCTTCCTATAGTGGACGCCGAAGGGCGGCTTGTAGGTATCGTCACCGTTGACGATGCTATGGACGTCATCGAGGAGGCGGCAAGCGAGGATATGGAGATCATGGCGGCGATCACTCCTACCGAGTCAGACACTCCGTATCTTAAAACAGCCGTGCTCTCACTATTTAAATCCAGGATCCCCTGGCAGCTCATCCTTATGATATCCGCTACCTTTACCGGAATGATAATCGCGGGCTTTGAAGACAAGCTGGCGACCTGCGCTGTGCTGACAGCTTTTATACCCATGCTGATGAACACGGGCGGTAACACCGGAAGTCAGTCTGCCGTTACGGTAATACGCGCCCTCTCACTTAAAGAGATCGAATTTACGGATATGCTCCGCGTTATCTGGAAGGAGATACGCGTAGCGGTGCTTTGCAGTATCGCTTTGGCTTTAGTCAACTTCGTTAAGGTCATCCTCGTGGACGGTATGCTCTTAAATAATCCTTCGGTAACCCCTCAGGTCGCAGCCGTCATAAGCATAACCCTTGTAGTGACCGTGCTCTGCTCACAGCTGGTGGGGTGTACCCTGCCTATTTTAGCGGATAAGCTGGGCCTTGACCCCGCAGTTATGTCCAGCCCCTTTATTACGACCATTGTGGACGCCGTTTCCCTGCTCATTTATTTTGCTGTAGCAAGCGCCGTCCTCGGAATTTAAAATGAAACACAAGAAATGCTATATCGTGGGCAGTATGCCCGCAAAACTGAACTTTACCCCCTGCGAGGATGACCTGGTCATCGGCGCGGACAGAGGCTACCTGACCCTTAAGGAGTACGGGATACCCTATGACGTTATCATAGGAGATTTCGACTCCTCCGAGAGGCCGAACGAAGATAACGTCATTGCCCTTGATCCCGTAAAGGATGACACCGATACCGTAGCGGCGATAAAATACGCCTTGAAAAAAGGCTGTGACCGCTTCTACCTATACGGTATGATGGGTGGCAGACCGGATATGACGGTGGCTTCCCTGCAGACTCTGACCTATCTTTTGGGCGAAGGGGCAAAAGGGGTCATCGTGGATGACGGATACTCGGTTATGGCCATACGCAACGACCGAATGGACTTTAAACCCCATACTAAAGGCGTGTTCTCGGTATTCTCCTTTGACGAGGTATCAAAGGGGGTCAGCATCACGGACGCAAAATATCCGTTAAGCGACGCCGTGCTTACAAATTCCTTTCCTTTAGGGGTGAGTAACGAGTTTTCGGGGGAACGCACCTCGGTGTCTGTGTGCGACGGCACTCTGCACGTATTCTTCCCCTGCTCCCATCCCGACGAGGTGCTCTACCCATGGTAAAAGGAGTCATATTCGACCTGGACGGAACCCTCTTTGACTCTATGTGGGTATGGCGGCAGGTGGACACGCAATTTGTGAAAAACCACGGGCTTCCCGTGGAAGAGGACTACCTTGAGACCCTCAAAAGCATGAACTTCACCGAGTGCGCAGAGTACACGAGAAAAAGATACTCTCTGCCTCTTACCGATGCAGAGATGATGGCGGAGTGGGACTCCCTCGCAAAGAAGGCGTATGCCGAGGAGGTGCCCTTAAAGGCGGGCGTAAAGGAATATCTTTCTTTTTTAAAGGAAAAGGGCGTAAAGTGCGCCGTTGCCTCCTCCTGCTACCTTTCTCTATGTATGCCTACCTTAAAGCGTCACGGAATAGACGGTGCCTTTGACGGTATGATAACCAGGGACGATAACCCGAGGAGCAAGGAGCATCCCGACATATTCTTACGTGCGGCAGAAGGGATGGAGCTTAGGCCCGAGGAGTGCGCAGTATTCGAGGACATTCTCACCGCCGTACGCACCGCCCACGGTGCAGGCTTCGTGACGGTTGGTGTGGCGGACGACGCTTCCCTTACCGAGAAAAGCGAGATAGAGGCTCTTTGTGAGCTATACATAAACGACTTTTACGATGAAAGGATATACGATCTCTTTCGAGGTGAAAAATGAACAGAAACAAAGAACTTTTTGATTTTATAAACGCTTCGCCTACCGCCCTTCACGCGGTGGACACTATGGCTGAACGACTGGAGAGTGCAGGATACGTCCGTCTTCGTGAAAGCGACGAGTGGAACGTGCTTCCCGGAAAATACTACGTGGTAAGGAACGGAAGCAGTATCATCGCTCTTAATATACCCGAGGGCTTTCGCGGCTTCAATATAATGGCCACCCACACCGACAGCCCCTGCTTCAAGCTAAAAGCGAATTCCGTCTCGGACAGCGGCACGTACGCAAAGCTCAACACCGAGAAGTACGGCGGCGCAGTGCTCCCCTCCTGGATCGACCGACCTCTTTCTTTAGCCGGCAGAATAACCAGGCGCAACGAGGATGGGGTGGTAAGCGAGCTATGGACCGCCCATAAGCCTATGTGCATCATTCCCGGCACGGCGCCGCACTTAGACAGAGAAAGCTCCCAGGGCAAGGCTCTGGATATGAAGAGCGATATGGTACCCCTGCTCGGCATAAACGGCACAGCTCTTTCCGATGCTCTCGATATGACAGACGTGCTGGGCTACGATCTTTACGTTTTTAATCCCGACAAGGGTACTACCCTTGGTGCAAACGATGAATTCATAGGCGCTCCACGCCTTGATAATCTGCAGTGCACCTACGGTGCTCTGACAGGCCTACTGGAGGCTGACCCTACTGCGAACGCCGCAGTCTTCTGTGCCTTTGACAATGAAGAGGTAGGCTCCTCCACCAAACAGGGCGCTGACTCTGACTTCCTTGAGGCGACCCTTACCCGCGTGTGCGAGAGCGTGGGCATGAGCAAAAGCGAATACTATATGGCGTTGGCAAGCTCCTTCCTTATGTCTGCCGATAACGCGCACGCCATCCACCCCAACCACCCTGAGCTCTCGGACGGCGCCAACGCCCCCAAGCTCAACGGCGGTATCGTGGTGAAATTCAACGCAAATCAAAAGTACACCACCGATTCGGTATCCTCAGCGGTGACCGTAAGCATTTGCGAAAATGCATGCGTTCCCCATCAGGTATACGCCAACCGCTCGGATAAGCCGGGTGGCTCCACCCTCGGCAACATCGCCTCAACTCACGTTTCGGTGATGAGCGCGGATATAGGCCTCGCACAGCTCTCCATGCACTCTGCCTACGAGAGCGCGGGAGCCCTCGACACCGAATACTTCTGTAAATTCGCAAAAGAATTCTATAATACACCTATCAGAATAATTGAAGGGAACGTGATCTTAAAATGAAAAAAACAACTATCCGTAAGTATGCACGCCTTATCGCACGGGTGGGCGCAGGTATAAAAAAGGGACAGCCCGTGGTCATCACCGCAGAGGCTGACCAGCATGAGTTTATCACCTATCTTGTAGACGAATGCTACAAGGCCGGCGCAAAATCGGTCAGAGTCGACTGGTCATTCCAGCCAATCACCAAGTTGCACTACCGTCACCAGAGCGTGAAGACCCTGTCAAACGTACCGAAGTGGGCAGAGGAAAAGCAGAAGGATATGTGCGACACCCTTCCCTGCACCATCCACATCCTTTCGGAGGATCCGGACGGGCTGAACGGCATCAACCGTGAGAAGCTCTTAAAGAGTCAGCAGGCACGCTATAAGGTCCTCAAGAAATACCGGGACGAAATGGAAAACAAGTATCAGTGGACCATCGCGGCAGTTCCCTCTGCGGCCTGGGCAAAGAAGGTATTCCCCCACGAGCGCACTTCTGTCGCTATCGAGAAGCTGTGGCGTGCGATCCTCGAGACCGTACACGTCACCGACGACAACGACCCCATCGCCGAGTGGGAGGCACACAACGCCAAGTTTGCCAAGAGAAGTAAGATCCTAAACGATATGAAGCTGGACCGCGTTCACTACAAGAGCGCAAACGGCACCGACTTCACCTGCTACCTTATGCCTCGCGTAAAGTGGGAGGGCGGCGGAGAGTACACCCTGGGCGGCGACTACTTCAACCCCAATATGCCCACCGAGGAGATCTTTACCTCTCCCTTAGCAGGCAAGGCGGAGGGCACCGTGGTAGCCACAATGCCCCTCTCCTATCAGGGACAGTTAATAGATAAGTTCTCTATCACCTTCAAGGGCGGCGAGGCTGTTGAATGGAAGGCGGAGGTAGGCGAAGAGGTGCTCACAAAGATGCTCACCGCAGACGAGGGCGCAAAGCGCTTAGGTGAGTTAGCCCTTGTCCCCTACGACAGCCCCATAAACAATCAGGGCATCCTCTACTACAATACTCTCTTTGACGAGAATGCCAGCTGTCACCTGGCTATGGGTGCGGCGTACACCAACTTAGCAGAGGACTACGAGAATATGACCCTTGACGAGCTCCACGAAATGGGCTTCAACGACTCTATGATACACGTGGACTTTATGATCGGAGCCCCCGATATGGAGATCACGGGCTACGATAAGGACGGCAAGGAATATCAGATATTTATGGACGGAAACTTTTGCTTTTAACGAGGAATAAAATGAAACGATTATTAATATCTGTTGTTATAATAGCGCTGCTTTTACCATCATTCATCCTTCCCTCCATGGCAGAGAATGAAACGAGCACAGTAACCATCAACGACGGTGATATGGGAGGCGAGCTCTTCCAGGTAGAGTTCACAGGCCCCTGGGGACACGATCAGGGTCTGCCTGAGCTCTTCCATGGCGGAGATGAGCACTGGACGTCCAACGCTCTGTTCAAATCCGAGGAGGGCTATCCCTCATACACCATCCGCTTCATAGGAAGCAGCATCTCACTGTACGGTCACAAGATAGTCAACGGCGGTATCGCTGAGGTTACCATCGACGGTGAGAAGGCAGGCGAGATAGACTACTATCAGGGCGGCAGAGAGAATAAGCTGCTCCTCTTCGAGTCCGAGACACTGACAGAGGGTGAGCATACTCTCACCGTCAGCGGCACCGGCCGTCATAACGAGAAAGCGGGCAACACCCTCGAGATGTCCTTCGACTATGCCACTGTCACTATGAGCGTAAACGCAATGCTGCCTAAGAGCATCTCGATATCTGACGACAGCATCCTGCTCTACACCGACGATAATTATACTCCTGAGTACTCGATACTCCCCGCATACGCTAAGAATTACACTGTAGCTTGGGAGAGTGAAGATCCCGACGTGGCCGACGTGAACGAGTCTACCGGTATGATCACTGCTGTAGGTGAAGGTGAGACTATGGTGCGCGCATACATAAAGGAGGATGATACCGTATCCGACTCCATCACCGTTACGGTAGAAGAGGACCCTGTGGATGTCGAGTTCATCTCCTGGGTAGGTGACAATAATTATCACATTTATCCCGAGGACTACGATAAGCTGGTAAGAAAGTACACCGCCGCTAAGGTGGTTGATATGCAGTCCTGGACCGGTAGCGCATGGAGAAACGATCATGCCACCTCCCGCATCGATATACTCACTAAGGTAGGCTCTGTGAAGAATGCAGAGCTGGTCACCAACGACCTGGTCAGTAAAGACGGTTCTAAAATAGCGAAAAACAATATCAGCATGACCTATTTGACTGCCATTAATGCTATAACCAAGGGTGACTCCACCGACAAGCTGATATTTGACGTGATCACCCGTGACACCATACGTTCTCTCAAGAAGAATCAGGTGCACTGCGCTTGGGTGGATATATTCGTGCCCGAGGATACCCCTGCAGGCACGTATACGGGAAAGCTGGCCATAAGAGCGGCGGGTAAGACCCTCGCAGAGTTTGACTATACCATTGAAGTGCTTGATATGGTGCTTCCCCACCCCGACAAATGGAGCTCACAGCTCGAGCTGTGGATGTATCCCTACAGCGCGCAGAGATATTACTCAGGCAAAACAAGTGAGGAGTACTTCGGTATAACCCGCATAGAGGGCTCCTCTCCTAATCCTGCACCTTTACATTACGTTTATCTTGATAAACAGTATGAGGCTGCACTTGAGAGTCAGTTAGAGCTCTACCGTCAGGCAGGCGGGGACTCCATTACCGCCACGGTAGTTCACGATGCCTGGAACAGCCAGACGCCTGACCCCTACCCCTCTATGATAAAGTGGACGAAGCAGAAGGACGGTACCTTCACCTACGACTACACCGACTTCGACTACTGGGTAGAGCTTAATATGAAGCACGGCATAGACGGACAGATAAAGGTCTTCTCTATGGCGGGCATCGGCTGGGGTATCATCTATTACGATGAAGCCACCCACACGGTGAAGCTGGACGGCTCGCAGCCCGGCACCACCGGATGGAAGAAGATGTGGACTCCGTTCATCATTGACTTTATGGACCACCTCTCTGAAAAGGGTTGGCTGGACATCACCTATATGGCTATGGACGAGCGTCTTGTAGAGGTCACCACCGCGGTGATCGACCTCGTTAAGAGCACCAAGAACGAGGAGGGCAAGACCCTGAAGATCTCCTGCGCCATCAATAATATGACCGAGCTTGAGCACCTCTTCGATCAGATAGACGACCTGTCCATCTTCAGCGCTCTTGTTGACGGTGACGACAGCGCAATTGAACTTTGTGAAAAGCGCAGAGAGGCAGGACTCATCACCACCCTTTACACTTGCGGAGGCGGTAACGTGGTCACCCACTGCGATCCCGCAGAGGCGGCACACGCCGTATACAAGGCGTACAAGTTTAACTCGGACGGCGTTATGCGCTGGGCCTTCGACGCCTTTAACGCGGACCCCCACACCTCCACCTATCACACCCTCTACTGCCCCGGTGATATCTACCTTATATATCCCGACAAGCCGGGATCTGCGGATATGCAGGCTATGAGCACCCCCAGGTACGAGAAGTACACCGAGGGTCTGCGCGATATGGAAAAGATGACCATCCTTCGCTCTCTTGCACCCGAACTTAACGATGCCATAGACGTTCTTATGAACAATATGGGGGACAACCTGGAGGCAGATGCCATTAAGGTTCACACACGTATCACCGAGCTCACAAAGGGCGCTCTACTCCTTAACAAGAGCTACTCTGACGTGAAGGACTCTGCGTGGTACAAAAATGCCGTTCGCTTCGCCATGTCAAACAACCTGATGAACGGCGTCTCCGAAACGAAATTTGACCCCAACGGCTCCATGACACGCGCTATGTTCGTAACCGTGCTTGCACGCCTTGACGGCGCGACACTTGATAACAATGCGAAGTCCGTTTTCAAGGACGTCCCCTCGGGACAGTGGTACACGGGTGCAATCGCCTGGGCTACCAAGAGCGGTCTCTTATACGGTGTGGGTGACGGTAAATTTGCTCCCAACGGTGTCCTCACCCGCGAGCAGACTGCTACGCTCTTACTGCGCTACGCAGAGCGCAAGAAATACGATATCGAGCCGAGAGCCGACATCACGGGCTACAAGGACTACGGTAAGATAGGCTCTTACGCAAAAGATGCCTTCGCCTGGGCTAACGCCAAGGGCATCATCAAGGGCGTCAGCGCAACCAGCCTTGACCCCAAGGGCAACTGCACAAGAGCGCAGGTAGCGGAGATGTTCCGTCTCTTCTGCAAAAACGTTGTAAACGGCTGAATACATTAATATAAGTGCACTTCAGTTTCTTATATGGAGGAGATCAATGAAACGCATTTTATCCACCATAATGGTTGCTGCTATGATGGTTACGGGCGTTCCCACTATCAGCGTAGGCGCAAATGCCGCAGACGATCGCCTTTTATGGGCTACCGTAAGCAACGGCAATACACATCTGCTCCCGGGCGGCTATCAGAGAGCCGTTAAGGACTTCGAGCGTGGAAAGCTGGTAGAAAGCTTCACCTATTCCGACTGGGCGTGGAAAAACGACTACGTCAGCAGCCGTATCGATCTGGTCACACTGAATAAGAGCATCCCTGCCGCCAAGCTGGTGGTAGCAGATCTGGTGAGCAAGGATGGAGGCAAGATCAGCAAGGATAACGTAACTGCTACCTATCTTCGTGAGATAAACACCTTAAGTTATGATTATTCCGATATCGATTACGACGTTTTCGATATCATCACCCGCGATACGGAAAAGGATCTGGAGGCAGGCACCATAAGCGAAGCTTGGGTACAGTTCTTCATCCCCGAGGACGCTAAAGCAGGCACCTACACCACTACCCTATCGGTAGTCAGTGAGGGGAAGCCCGTAGCGAAATTCAACTACTCTATCGAGGTGATCGACCTTACCCTTCCCGACTCCACCGAGTTTGAGACCTATCTCGACCTGTGGACCTATCCCTACGCCTCCAACAGACACTATTCGGGGCAGACAACTGAGGAGTACTTCGACTTCGTGACCCCTGGTAAGCAGGACACCAATCCCATGTCCTACTATTACGTTCGCCTGGATGAGAAGTATCAGGCGGGCCTTGAAAGTGAGCTTGCCCTTTACGCCAAGGCAGGTGGTGACACCATCACCACCACCCTGGTAGAGGATCCCTGGAACAGCCGCTATCCCTGCCCCTGTCCCTCTATGGTAAAATGGACAAGGCATAAGGACGGCACCTTCTCCTACGACTACACCGACTTCGACCACTGGGTAGAGCTTAATATGAAATACGGGATCGATGACCGTATCAATATGTTCTTCCACGCAGGAGTGGGCTGGGGATTTGTCTGCTACGATGAGGCTACAGGCAAGGTCACCAACAACTACGGCGGACAGCCCGGTACCGATGGCTGGTATAAGATCGGCACGGACTTTCTCACTGATCTGACGGCACATCTCGAGGAAAAAGGTTGGTTTGATATTGCCTGCATCTATATGGACGAGCGTGGCCTCGAAGTCACCAAGTCTATGATCGAATTGGCTTCAAGAGTTAAAAACTCAGAGGGCAAGAGCCTGAAGGTAGGCGGTGCGGTCAACGCAGGCGAGGTATTTGAGGTAATGCCTTACCTTTACGATATCACCATTTGGGAGAACGCCGTACCCGATAATATTGAGGAGCTTGCCGAGGAGCGCAGAGCGGGCGGTCAGATGACCAATATCTATACCTGCGGCGCAGGCAAAATGGCTAACACCTGCCCTCCCGCCGAGGCGGCATACGCAGTATATCACTCGTACAGCAAGAATACTGACGGTATTCTGCGCTGGGCGCTGAATAAATACGACTACGATCCTCTGCATGCAGAGATACACGACGTCTGCTACCCCGGTGACTGCTATCTCATCTACCCCGATGAGTCTGATTCCGAGACTATGCAGGCTATGAGCACTCCTCGCTTTGAAAAGCTGTGCGAGGGTATGCGCGACGTTGAAAAGATGCGCATCCTAAGCGAGATAAACCCCGAGTTTGAGCAGTACGTAGGTGACGCCATCGCCTCCCTCGGCAAAAACGATACCGTGACCGAGGTAGGCAGGATGCGTACCCGTATCCTCTCTATGAGCCGCGCGGCTATCGCCCTGCAGGACGACCTGTACACCGACGTTAAGGCAGGCGCCTGGTATGAGAAGGCGGTGAACTTCGCCATCATCAACGGCTTTATGAACGGCGTTTCCGCTACCCGCTTTGATCCTAACGGCTCTATGACCCGTGCTATGTTCGTCACCGTCCTCGCCCGTCTTGACGGCGCGGAGGTGGATAACAATGCCACCTCGGTATTTAAAGACGTTCCCTCGGGACAGTGGTATACGGGAGCTATCGCCTGGGCTACCAAGAACGGCCTCTTGTATGGCGTAGGCGACGGTAAGTTTGACCCCAGCGGCATTCTCACCCGTGAGCAGACGGCGACCCTATTACTGCGCTATGCAAAAGATAAAAAATACAACGTAGAAGAAAGAGCCGATATCACCGGTTACGCTGACTATGATAAGATAGGCTCCTATGCCGTAGACGCCTTCTCCTGGGCTAACGCCAAGGGCATCATCAAGGGCGTCAGCGCCACTAAGCTTGACCCCAAGGGCAAATGTACCAGAGCGCAGGTATCGGAGATGTTCCGACTCTTCTGCCAAAACGTAGAAAATCAATAAAAGTTAAAGGACTGCCTCGGCAGTCCTTTATTTTTGTTGCAAATTGATCTGAATAATGGTAAAATGTACGTAGAAGCTTTACGGAGGATAATGATGAAGCACATTTTATCTCTGATATTAACTATTCTGATGACGGTATCCTGCGTGCAGTTCACGTTCATCGGTGCCGATGACACTCATGCCTTTTGGGCTACGGTCTCAAACGGTAATTCTCACCTTCTGCCCGCTGACTACGAAAAAGCAATAAAGAATTTTGCAAGAGGCAAATTCACCGAGGAAAGAAGCTATTCCGACTGGGCGTGGAAGAACGACTACGTTAACAGCCGTATTGACTTCCTGACCTTGGATACAGCCTATGAGGACGTCACCCTTGTAACAGAGGACCTCGTCAGCAAGAACGGCGACAAGATAAGCAAGGATAATATCACCGCTACCTATCTGCAAAAGGTTGATACCTTAAGCAAAGCATACCCCGGTATCGACGATGAGATCTTCGATATTATCACTCATAAGAATGTAAAGGACCTTGCCGCAAAAGAAATACACGAGGCATGGGTGCAGATGTACATTCCGAAGGATGCCGAGGCAGGCACCTATACCACCACCGTTTCCCTTAAGAGCGGTAATAAGGTGCTGGTGAGCTTTGACTATTCTGTGGAGGTGGTTGACCTGACTCTGACTGATCCCGGTGACTGGGAAACGTATCTCGAGTTATGGACCACCCCTCACGCATCCAACAGATACTACTCGGGTAAGACCGTCACCGAATACTTCGGTATAAACCCGAACGACCACTCCACTAATCCTTATTCCTACTACAACGTATACCTGAACCGCGATTACGAGGCGGGTATGATAAGTGAGCTTGAGATGTACGCCAAGGCAGGCGGCGACGTGATCACCGTATTCTTGGTCGAGGGCATCGACAACAGCCGTGAGCCCTGCCCCTGCGCCTCTATGGTAAAGATAAAGAAAAATAAGCAGGGCAAGTTCGAATACGACTTCTCGGATATGGACTATTGGATAGAGCTAAATATGGCCTGCGGCATCGATACCCAGATCAACCTCCACGGCTTTACGGGCGTCGGCTACGGCATCGTATACTACGATGAGACCACAAAGACCATGAAGCACGAGAACGGCAACCCCGGCGATGCAACGTGGAACCGACTCTTCGGCTCTTATATGGAGGCGTTGGTTCCTCATCTTGAGGAAAAGGGATGGTTTGACATCACTGCCCTGCAGATGGATGAGAGAACTCTTGAGCAGACCAAAGCACTAATCAACATAGCAAAGAAATATCCTAACTCCGAGGGTAAGACCCTGATGATAACGGGTGCGGTAAACGACCTGAAGCTGCAGGAGATCTTCGACGATATGCACGATATCTCTATCTGGGAGGTGTCCCTTCCCGAGAACATCAGAGAGCTTGCAAAAGAGCGCAGAGAAAAGGGGCTTATGACCACGGTATATTCCTGCGGTGCAGGAAAGATGGCATCCCCATGTGATCCCGGTGAGGCGGCGTATGCAGTATACGATTCTATCAAATATAACACCGACGGTGTTCTGCGCTGGGCGCTGAATAAGTACGACGAGGACCCCATCTACGGTGAGCTGCATACGGTCACCTACCCCGGCGACTGCTATCTCATCTATCCCGATGAGCTTGACGGCAATATGCAGGCACAGAGCACCCCCAGGTTTGAAAAGCTGTGCGAGGGGATGAGAAATACCGAGAAGATACGCATTCTCCGTAAGAGCTACCCTCAGTTTGAAAATGCCATACAAAACCTAATCGACTCTATCGGCAAGAATACCATGGTAGACGAGACCGCCAGGATCAGCGCACGCATCCTCGCTATGAGCCGTGCGGCAGTAGCGGCGGAAAAGAATACCTACACCGATATAAAGAACGGCGCGTGGTATGAGGAGGCGGTGAGCTTCGCCTTGATAAACGGCTTTATGAACGGCGTTGCCGCTGATCGTTTTGATCCTAACGGTTCTATGACCCGTGCTATGTTCGTTACGGTCCTCGCCCGTATGGACGGCGAGCCCCTTGACAATAACGCTACCTCCGTTTTCAAGGACGTCCCCTCGGGACAGTGGTACACGGGTGCTATCGCCTGGGCTACCAAGAGCGGACTCTTGTACGGCGTTGGCGATGGTAAATTCGACCCGAACGGCGTTCTTACACGTGAGCAGACTGCTACCCTGCTTTTCCGATATGCCACAAGAGAAAAGCTGGACGTAGAGCCGAGGGCGGATCTCTCAGGCTACAAGGACTACAAGAAGGTGGGCTCGTATGCCTTAGATGCCATGTCCTGGGCAAACGCCAAGGGCATCGTAAAGGGCGTAAGTGCCACAAGTCTTGACCCAAGAGGCAAGTGTACCAGAGCCCAGGTGTCACAGATGTTTATGACCTTCTGCCGGAACGTGAAGGCGCAGTAAAGCATAAATCAAGGAGATTAACATGTCACGAAGACCCATAATTAGGCAAACCGCTTGGGTGTCTATCATTCCCCAGCTAATAGTATTCGCGGTATTAATAGCGTTGTTCTATTTGACGACGAATGATTTGCGCTTATCCGTATTGTTGTGCTGTATAACCTACCTTATCCTTTCGCGAGGAAGCAAAGGCATCGTCCTCCGCCATCACAGAAAGGGCATGCTATGTGTAAGATCCAATGATTATGCCACTGCCGCTGCCCACTTTGAAAACAGCTTCGATCTACTGCGCAAGTATCCCGCATTTGACAAATTCCGCTATATACTGCTGTTAGATTCAAGCTACGTTCCTTATACTGAAATGGCGCTGATCAATCTCGCTTACTGTAGTATAAAGCTCGAGCAAATTGATAAAGCCAAGCAGTACTACCACAAGGCACTTGAGCTTTTCCCCGATAGCGAGATAGCAAAAGAGGCGCTTAGCTCCATTGAAAATATCGAAAGCTCCGACAAATAGAGATAACCCCGAAGGTTAAAGCCTTCGGGGTTATCTTACATCTCTATTATCGATAGGAATATGGTGTTGTCGCTGCCGTACTGCGTGCAGGTCACGGGCTGCATCCAACCCGCTGCCTCTTGCCTTCTCCTGTGGGAGAAGGTGGCAGGCGTGTCTGCGTAGCAGTTCTATGATCGACTTGTCGATCATCACGCATGACGGATGAGGAGTTATAAATGCATCGTAACATTACGACACCTCATCCACCACGACTGCCGTCGCGGTCCCCCTTCTCCCACTGGAGAAGGCTGATTTACTTCTCTATTATCGATAAAAATATTGAATTGTCGCTTCCGTACTGTGTGCAGGTCACGGGCTGCATCCATTCCGCCGCCATTACCATAGCCTTGCCGTCCTTATAAGGCGCGGCGCAGAAGTTTCCAAGGCGGGCACCCCTCTCGGGCACTACCACGAATTCGCTTGAGCGAACCAGGCGCATATTTTCCACCTTTGCGGCGAAAAGAGGCGCTCTGTGGCGGAAAACGTGGTCGTTATCAGCGCCGCGGCGGGTGTAAACCAAATAGAGCTCACCGTCCACCTGCATCCAGTGCTGTTGAGTGCAGTAGGTGTCGAGTACCTCTCCGTCATCCCAGCACCAGAGCTCCGGCTCGCTATAATGCAGACCGTCATCACTCTTTGCCACGTAACCGCGATAATCGTTTCGCAGGGTGAGATAATAAACGCCGTTATGATATATGACAGACCCTTCACAAAGGCCGCGCTCGGGCTCAACCGTCATGGAGTTACCCATTTCAAGGAGCTTTACCGTCTCTCCGTCAAAGGAGCAACGCATAACCATAGTATGAGCGTGAGAGTGATCGTCCCCCGTAAAGTAAACGGGGATAAGCAGCTCACCGTTTGGCAACTCTACGCTCTGTCCGCTTCCGTTTCCGCATCGCTCGTAGCCCTCGGGCATCTCTACGAACTTCATTTTAGTGAATTCATTCTTCTCGGGGTCGTACACGCTGTAGGAGGTGTAACGGCGGTTACCCGTGGGGTATAATTCTCCTTTGCGATACTCTACCGTGTGACCGAGGAGCAGTATCTTGCCCGTTGCCTTATGGTACAAAGGTGTGGCGTCACTGGGAACGGTGATAAGGCCGTCCTGCTCTATGGCGCCGAGGCCGAGCTGAGGCACGAATTCGCTCCAGGTCTTACCCTCGTCGCGGCTGGTGCTCATAAGAAGACCCGAAAAGGCGTCGCACCCTGCTACGTTAAGGTACTGTGCCGTTGCCACCATAATTTCGGGGGTATATACGCACCTTGCGTGCACAAGACACTTCTTGCCGTCAAAGCCGTTTCTTATGGGATAGGTATTGCATTTCATTATTTGCTCCTAATTACAAAAAACGGACGCAAAAGCGTCCGTTTTCGTACGTTAAATTAGCCCTCGTACGCTTCTCTGTCGCAAATGATGATGGTGTTGGGGTGAACCTTTAACAGAGTAGAGGGGTTGGAGGTAGTGATCTTGTCGTCAAGGAGCTCAGCGATAGCCTGATGCTTTGCCTTGCCGTTTGCAAGCAGGATGATGGTCTTTGCCTTCATGATAGAAGCCATACCCATGGTAACTGCCTGGGTGGGAACGTCCTCCTTCTTCTCAAAGAAACGTGCGTTTGCGTTGATGGTGCTCTCGGTGAGGCCTGTTAAGTGAGTGCCGCATACCAGCTTCTCGACGGGCTCGTTGAAAGCGATATGGCCGTTCTGACCGATACCCAGAACCTGGATGTCTACGCCGCCTGCCGCGTCGATAGCAGCATCGTAAGCCTTGCAAGCCGCCTCGGGGTCAGCCGCCAGACCGTCGGGAACGCGGGTATTTGCCTTATCGATGTCGATATGGTCAAAGAAGTTTACGTTCATGAAGTAACGGTAGCTCTGATCGTTGTCGGGAGCTAAAGGATAGTACTCGTCAAGGTTGAAGCTCTTGCAATCCTTGAAGGAGATCTCGCCCTTCTTGTTCATATCAGCCAAGATCTTGTACATACCAACGGGGGTAGAACCGGTAGCCAGACCAAGAACGGAATCGGGCTTCATGTACACCTGAGCCGCAAAGATTTTCGCCGCTTCCTTGGAAACCTCTTCGTAATTTTCGCAGATAATAACTCTCATCTATTTGTCCTCCAAATAAAAGTAACTGTTTTATACCCAAATTATACCACGCAAATATGAAAATGTAAAGAGAATAAGGAGTTTTTATTATCGGCTTTATCACAAAACTCGCTTGACAATCACGTGACCGTATGATATAATCTAACCAACGAGTAATAGGAGGTGTGATTATGAAATTCGTTCTTATGATTTTAGGTGTTGTCGCATTTTTCGTTTTGATAGGATACCTGCGCCTTTTCATCAAAAGGGTAACAACCTGCTTCAAGGTTAGATCGGCTTGCAATAAAGCAGGCGCTCAGCTGATTACCCACTCGCCTCTTTGGTTTCTCGCACTTAATCGAAGCAAGAAATGGGACTTTGCTGTTGAGATGAAAGACGAGGTACTGGCGGTAAAGCTCTTTGCCATAAAAGGCAGGCTGAACGATCTGCACCTGGGTGATAACGGCAGTTATACCGTAAAAAAGAGGATAATGCACTTCAGCCGATGGCATAGCGCCACTATGTCCTTCTTTTCTAAAGAAAAGCACCGCCCTGCATACGATTTTAGCATATCTACAGAAAAGTCTGTCAAGCCCATCCTTCTCATAGCACCCGCTCCGCTGAATATACGATACGGCAAAGACAAGATACTCGGAAACGGCGACAGCTACGACGGTATGACCATAATGTCGGTGAAGGGGCTGGAGCGTGAGATCAATGCTTAGACTATACTTCAATAAACTCCTGAAAGCAGTGGCTTACACCCTCGGTTGGTTTGCGTTCTTCGGTATCATATATCAGCTCACGCCGAACAGAAACTATAATAGCTGGATCAGTATGCTGATTTCACTGATATTTCCCTTCTCCGTGGCCACGGCGGCAAGAGTAAAAAGCAGTGAAAAACGCAGATGGTACAAAGAGTGGTTAGGCGTTCGGAAGGACACCTTCTTAAATAGCATCAAGTATGTGTTTTTGTGCGCAGACCTCTACGCCGAACTGGCAGTTTGCCTGACCCCCGCTTTGCCGCTCTTCCTGGCAGTAGTGATCAAGAACGCAAAAGAAACACCCTTATTTGCATCGATACTTGCAATTGTTGCTTTTGTCCTAGCCGTAGGTGTAACCTTCACCATCGTAAACCTGCTATCCCATATAATACAGCATCTTATCTGGAGAATATTCAAGGACTAAGCCCCACGCCCGTTTGAGCGTGGGGTTTCCCTGTGAGCAGATTTGCGACACAACTGACCGGTAGGGGACGGCGCCCTCGACGTCCCAGTGACAGAGATAAAATTTTGATGTAACTCCATCGCTATGCTCGGGACGTCGAGGGC
>JAZQCR010000076.1:0-11419 GCA_045546375.1 Eubacteriales bacterium
AGTTCCCCCTATGTCCTATTGGAACATCGGCTCACCCTTCGCGCGACGGCGCTCGCTCGGCTTCACCGTGTTCCTGCTACCTCCTCGTCCGCCTTTATCTGCGCCTGTGGCAGCGGCGGACTGCGTCGCCCCCCTCAGAACTTTTGTAAAAGGAAGAATAATTACGACAGAGATACAGTTGCATCTCTGTCATTTGTTTTCAGGCGTAGGGCAGTAGCTTCCATACCAAGCCCTCATCCGTCACAGCCGCTAAAGTGTCTGTGCTACCGTCTCGCTGCGGCGCCCCTAAGGAAAAACGGACTGTTGCGTCGCAACAGTCCGTTTTGATTTTAATACCGTCGGCAACACCCTTCGGGTGCTTTTTATACGTAGGGGCGGTCTATCTTGATAACGGGGAAGGTGTTTTTCATTCTGCCAAAGACCAGCTCCTCCACCTTGTTCCGTATTTCTCCGTCGGTCATGGGCAGGTCGTGGGGGACCACTATGTCGTAGATGATATTGGTATGGGTCGGGCCGCTGACCATACGGAAGTCGTGTATGCTGACCCCCTCGCCTATTTCCTTCATCAACTCTGCCACCCTCTCGCGCATGGCGCTGACCGCCTCGTCGTTGGTGACGATGGGATCCATATGGATAACGCACTCGGCGCAAAGGCCCTCGGAGAGCTCGCGCTCGATGTGGTCTATCTTATCGTGCAGAACGAAGATATCTTCATCCCCGTCCACCTCTGCGTGCAGGGAGATCATCAGTCTGCCGGGGCCGTAATCGTGAACCACCAGGTCGTGGATACCCAGCACCGTTTCGTGAGAGAGCACGGTCTTTTCCACCAGCTTCACGAACTGGGGGTCGGGAATACCGCCAAGCAAGGGTGAGAGGGTCTCACGGGCGCTTTTCACTCCCGCAAAGACAATGAGGGCGGAAACGCAGATACCGCACCAACCGTCAAGGTCGGGGCCGCCAAGCATAGACACCAGGGTACAGCCCAGCACCGCAGAGGTGGACACGCAGTCGCCTATACTGTCAAAGGCGGTTGCCACCATAGCGCCCGAGTCGATGCGCCTGCCGATACGCAGGTTATAGAAGAACATATAAGCCTTGACGAGTATACCCCCCGCAAGCACCGCTACGGTAGCGTAGCCTGCGCTGACGGGCTCGGGGCTTACGATCTTTAATACCGAATCCTTAAAAAGGGAGAGCCCCACCGCGATAATAAGCAGGGAAACGCCCACACCTGCCAAGTACTCCGCCCTGCCGTGGCCGAAGGGATGGTCGCGGTCTGCCTTCTTGCCTGCTATGCGGAAGCCCGCGAGGGTAATGAGTGATGAGCCCGCATCCGACAGGTTGTTTACCGCGTCCGCCATAATGGCCACAGAGCCCGAGATGGCGCCCATTACGTACTTACCTACGCATAAAAGCAGGTTTAAGATTATGCCCACTATGGCGCAAAGGGTGCCCATGGCGCTCCGAGCGTCTTTATTTCTTATAAATAAACGTGAAAGAATGGTTATCATACCGCTATTGTACCTTAAATTGCCTTTTCAGTCAATAATTTTACTTGAATAGTCCATATTTTTATGATAGAATAAAGAAAATCAGACTTGGAGAATAAAATGCGAAAGATACTGTCACTTCTTTTATGCTCCGCTCTCGTATTCCTCGCCTCCTGCGACCAGTACCTCTTGACGGGTTATCCCGAGGAGGAAAGGGGAGAAGAGGATTCGTCCTCCACGGATATTTCCGGGGGAGAGGACGTATCCGAGGATGCGCTGAAGTCGTGGGGTAAATTCACCTACTACACGGTTGATGACGGAGCTTACATATACGCATATACGGGAAATGCAGAGGAACCCGAGGTGCCTGCAGACTTTGACGGTCTGCCCCTCTTGGGTATCCACGCAGGCGCCTTTGCGCAGCGAGGCGCTATGGCAACTCTTGTCCTGCCCGACACGGTCACCGAGATAGGCGACGGCGCCTTTCGCGGCTGCGGAGCCCTTACCGAGGTCAGCTTCGGCGCCCTTGAGCGCCTGGGCGAGAGCGCCTTCGAGGACTGCGGCTCCCTTACCGCCGTTACGGGTACGGCGAAGCGTATAGGGGGCGGCGCCTTCCGCGCCTGCGCTTCCCTTACCGCCATCGACCTTGCCGCTACCGTCCAGGTAGGCGAGGAGGCCTTCCTTGACTGCGCTTCTCTTACCGAGGCGGACACCTCCGCCCTGACCTTTATAGGCAAACGCGCCTTTGCAGGGTGCGGCAGTCTCACCGAGCTTACCCTTAATGAAAAATTACTTCGTATACCCGACGGCGCCTTCAAGGACTGCGCCGCCCTCACTAAGGTAAACGGTCTTAACGCGCAGGAGATACAGCAGGACGCCTTCTTCGGGTGCTCCTCCCTTGCGTCGGTCACCCTGCCCGACACCCTTACCGTCCTGGGCAGGTCGGCCTTCCAGGGGTGCGCCTCACTTACCGAGATAGCCATTCCCTCGGGCATTGATGCCATCGAGCCAAGGGTCTTTGACGGGTGCGAGTCGCTTGTGACGGTGGATCTGCCCGACAGTGTCAAGTCCGTAGGGGACTCCGCCTTCGGCGGATGCACCGCCCTTAAGGACATTACCTTGATCTATCTTAAATCTATCGGCCTATCGGCTTTCCAGGACTGCAGCTCCCTTGAGAAGGCGGAGTTCTCCTCCTATCTTCGCACTATAGAGAAGAACGCCTTCTCCGGCTGTGCGGCGCTTAAGAACGTGATACTCCCCGAGGGGCTTACCGTTCTCGGCGACGGAGTCTTCAAGGGCTGTGTCTCCCTTGAATATATGGTCCTGCCCGCAAGCGTGGAGCGAATCCCCGGTTATATCTTCTACGGCTGCACCTCTCTTAAGAAGGTGGTGACCCTTTTCCCGGAGATGAGGTCGGTGGGTGTCAAGGCCTTTTCGGGATGTATCTCACTTAATAAGATAGTGCTTCCCGAGACAATTAAGTTCGTTGAACAGAATGCCTTCGAGGGCTGTACCAACCTTTTCGGTGTCAATATACCCGACACCGCCATCATCTTCGGCGAATATATTTTAGGCGAGGAATCCCAGGCCATCATCGGCTTTAACTGGGATAAGGAGATGGCCGCAAAGGTGGACGCAGGCGGCACGGTGGAGCTTGATCAGTACACTAACCGTGAGGACGGGCACATGGTGTTCTTCTTCGAGTACCGTGACGACTACCATATAGTAGAGTACGATCTGTGGAATACGGTGAGAAGGACCCTGCCCGAGGAGTGCCCCAAGTGCGAGAGCACGCGGATATGCCCTACGGGTAAGACGGTATATCAGCTTATGTACGAGGTGTCGGGTGCCGATACCCCCGTCAAGACCAAGTGGCTCTGCCAGGATGAGAACTGCGGCGAGGCCTTTGACTTTGACTTAGACAAAACAGTTACAGAGCCCACCCCGGAAGAGGCGGCGGCAGTATTAATAGAAAGAATTCGGCTTGCAAGGCTTGAGGAGGCAGCAAAATGAGAGTAGGTAACATAGTCCATTACGGAAATATCGAAGCGGACTTTAAGTGGATGAAGGAGAACGGCATAGATAACTGCCAAATGTATATGTTCATCCCCGACCATACCGATGAGAACGTAGCCAGGGTAAAGGCTCTTTGCGAGGAGTACGGCATCACCATCACCAGCATCGTTGGTATGTGGACGGGAAGTGCCGAGTGGAACTTCTCGGCAGGCCCCGTGACCCTGGGACTCATCCCCACCGCATCCCGCGACAGACGTCTTGAGGAAATGCGTAAGTACGCGGATCTGGCGGTGAAGCTGGGGGTCAAGGACGTAAGCTCCCATATGGGCTTTATCCCCGAGTATATGTACGACCCCACCTACCGCGAGTGGATCCCCGCTATGAAGGATCTTATGAACTATTACGCGGCACGGGATATCTACCTGGACTTTGAGACCGGTCAGGAGACACCCGTTACCATGCTCCGTGCCATTAAGGACATCGGCAGTGACCATATCGGAGTAAACTTCGACTCGGGCAACCTTATCCTTTACGGTAAGGCAAATCCCGTGGACGCTCTTGACGTCATCGGCAAGTACGTTCGCGGCGTTCACGCAAAGGACGCCCGCTATCCTACCGATCCCCTTTATCTTGGTGAGGAGACTGCTCTCGGCGAGGGTAAGGTGAATTTCGAGGCTCTGCTTAAGACCTTAAAGGAGCTGGGGTACGACGGAGCTATCACCATCGAGCGTGAGTGCGCAGGGGACAAGGCGAAAGAGGATATTTTAGCAGGTAAGAAGCTGCTTGACTCTATTATAGAGAGCTTATAAAAGCAAAAAAGACAGAGATGAGGCTTCATCTCTGTCTTTTCACGTGCCGTAGGCACATATCGCATCCGCGAAGCGGATATATCGCACCGAAGGTATATCGCATCCGCGAAGCGGATATATCGCTTTCAGCCCCTTCCACCACCGGGAATAAACAACATCACGGAGGTGTCACCACATCTCCGGCGGTCCCCCTTCCACCGCTCTTCGGGGGAGGTGCGTGATCACATCGCCGTAAGGCGATATATCACTGCGCCGAAGGCGCCGCCTGTCATCCTGAGCGAAGTTCCGAAGGAACGAAGTCGAACCCGTTAGGGCGACCGAAGGTCGGGATCTACGAAGGCGTGAATAAGAGGTAAGAAGTAACTTGCAAGAAAATGAAAAACTACATTTGTTCTTAATAATCGGTAGCCTTAAACCCTTTGCGGCTGCCGTCAGAGGTCCTGCCCTATCGGGCACCCCTGCGGGGTTCGACTTCGTGACTTCGTCACTACGCTCAGGATGACAGATAGTGCTCAACGCTCATAATATCACAGCGGATCGCGGTAGTTACGCACCTCCACCGTCGGGGGAGGTGGCAACCGCTTGTCGGTTGACGGAGGGGGCGTAACATCCGCGAAGCGGATATATCACATTTGCCGAAGGCAAATATATCACACACCGAAGGTGTATATCACATCGCCGTGAGGCGATATATCACTGCTCCGAAGGCGCCACGACGGAGGGGGCATAACATCCGCGAAGCGGATATATCGCTGTATCAGCCCCTTCCACCACCGGGAATGTAAAACATCATAGAGATTCCGTAACATCTCCGGCGGTCCCCCTCCCACCACTCATGGGGGAGGTGCGTGATCACATCGCCGTGAGGTGATATATCACTGCGCCGTAAGGCGCTTAGGGTGCTTTTTCAGCTTCCTCTTATGATGTCTCCCGCCTTCATGGGGATGGGGGTAGGCATCTTAAAGGTCATATAGGGGTGGGGTACGCTATCAATGGGCTCGCCCTTCTCGCTTAAAAGTGAGGTCACGGTGAGGGGCTGTCCGCACCTTCCCGGGGTCAGCAGCTCTACCTCGTCACCTACCGAGAATTTATTCCTCTGGGTAAGGGTGGCGACCCCGTCCTCATAGCTCTCCACTACGGCGAGGAAGGCCTTATCCTTGATATAGCCGAGATCCTCGCAAAGCTGAGCGTTATTTAACGGGTCGTCGTACCAATAGCCCGTGCAGTACTCCCTGTGGCTCACCGAGCAAAGCTCCTCCATCCACTTGGGGTCCGCCTGCCAGCCCTCGGGGTCTGCGGCGTAGGCATCCATGGCCATACGGTAGGTATTGGCGCAGACGGCGGTGTAGTAAGCGCTCTTCATTCGTCCCTCTATCTTGAGAGAGGAGATGCCGCACCCACACAGGTCGTCTATATGCTCTATCATACACATATCCTTGCTTGAAAGGATAAAGGTGCCGTCGGGGGTCTGCACTACGGGATAGCGCATACCCGGACGCTTCTCCTCGGCTATCTCATAGCCCTTGAAGTTCCAGCGGCAGGGCTGGGTGCAGGCGCCTCTGTTGGCATCCCTGCCCACCAGGTTCTCAGAGAGCAGACACCTGCCCGAGAAGGAGACGCACATAGACCCGTGGACGAAAGCCTCGAGCTCGATCTCTTCGGGTATGGCGGCGCGGATGGCCCTTATATCCTTAAGGGAAAGCTCGCGGGCAAGCACCACTCTCTTTACACCCATTTCCGCCCAAAAGAGGCAGTCTGCGGCGGAGACGGTGCCCGTCTGGGTAGACAGGTGCAGCTCTATGCCCGGTGCGTATTTTTTAGCGTAGGTGAGCACCCCGGGGTCTGCCACGATAAGGGCATCCGCTCCCGTTTCCGAGAGCGCGGTAAGAAACTCCGAGAGGCGGGGGTACTCCTCCGTTCTCGGCATGGTATTCACCGTGACGTACACTTTCTTGCCAAGGCCGTGGGCGTAGTCACAGGCCTCCTTTATCTCATCGACGGAAAAATTGTCCGCGGCGGCACGCATACCGAACACCTTACCTGCCAGGTACACCGCGTCCGCGCCGAAGCGGAGCGCCGCCTTCATCTTTTCCATATTTCCTGCGGGAGCCAAAAGCTCGGGTAATTTCATATTCATACCGTTATTATAATATTATTTATCCATTTAGTCAACTATTGACAGAAACACGTTCATATTGTACAATATTACTATCTCACGTAGGAGTACTATATGAAATCATGCAAAAGCTGCGGTTGCGTCAACGATAATATCAACAGATATTGCCGTAACTGCGGAACGTCATTTGAAAATACGGAAGAGCCCGTCATAGCACCTGCGGCGGAGGACGTCCCCGCAACTCTTACGCTCCCCGAAGAGGAAAAAAGGGACTTTTTCGACTTTGGGCCCGTTGCCCCCACGGTCTTGGACTTAAGCACGGGGGAGGGCGTCGTCCTTTTCGACACCGTCACCGAGGAAGTCGGGCCCGAGCCCGATTACATCGACTTTGACACGGAGGATGAGGCACCCGAAGAGGCGGAAGAGGTCCAGCCCACACCCCAAGAGAGGCTGGCCGCGGCTACCCGCTCTCCCTTATATCTGATCTTCGCTATCCTTGCCTCCCTGGGCCTTGCGCTCACCCTCCTTCGGGTGGTGCTCGCCCTCATAGGTCAAGAGAGCGTAGTGGGAATGGGTACCCCCTTTTCCGACCTTGTGGATATGCTCTTCATCGCGGGCTTTGACCGTGTCAGCGCTTATACCGCCGCGCTTGTGGGTGCGCCCGTTTACCGGCTGCTTCAGCTTTTCGCCCTTGCGCCTGCCATCCTTTATGCTATAGGCGTGTGGCTTTTCTTCGGAGGTGTGAAAAGGAAGGGAACTGCGGGGCTGAACCTTATCCTTTCGGGCAATATCGTCAGCCTTTCGGGCTACGGTCTCTCCTTTGCGGCCTGCGGCGCAGTCGCCCTGTCACTTCTGATCACCCTGCTTTATGCCCCCGGGGATACGGCGGCATCCCTCGTGGGACTGCTGCTGCTCACGGGCGTAATGGGCGCAGTCTCCTTGCTTGGCGTGCTGTACGGCGCCTTCGCCATCCTTTCGGTAAACCGTGTCAGAGTCCTGTTTAAGAAGGGCACGGCGGACCACCGCCTTTCCGTATTCGTTATGGTGATGAACCTGCTTATCGCTCTTGCCATTTCTTCCGTTTCCGGCTTCTATCTTGCGGGCGGTGACCTTATTTCCTTTGCACTTTCTGTGGTGAATATGTTCACCTACGTTTTCCTTACCATGGTCATGGTGAGATACAGATTAGAACTAAAATAATTTTTTATGAGGTATATTATGAAAAGATTAGTAAGCGTTATGCTCTGCGCTCTGATGCTCCTCTCCTCCTTCGCCCTCTGCCCCACTGCGGCAGACGAGTGGAAGACCGAGGACATTCAGTTCGTAGACGGTCTTAAGACCTTCCCCCGCAATCCCGGTCGCGGTCAGGCTAACACCATGGACTCCAAGCACTGGGTAAAGGCAGAGGATAAGGGCACTACCTATATGCCCACTGCCGCCGACTTTGACGAGTTCGGTATCTACACCCCTCTTTACAATCTGGGTGCTTTCTCCTCCGGTAACGACTATACCGAGGATACCTCCGCTACCGACGGTAACGGTAAGCATTTAGTGGGCGGCGTCAACAAGGATATCGACGCGGATACCCTCGCCTCCATCGAGGAGACCTGTAAGCTGGCAGAAGCGCAGGGCGTTAAGCTCATATTCCGCTTTGCCTACGACCACGACGGCTACTGCGGCTGTGAGCCCGACGACGTTGCCTGGATCAAGCGCCATATCAATCAGCTCACTCCTATTCTCAACAAGTACTCGGGCACCGTTCTCGCCGTTGAGGCAGGTATGATAGGCCCCTGGGGTGAGATGCACACCACACAGTATGAAGACAGAAAGCTCTCTAACCAGATCTTAGAGTCCTGGGTCAACGGCCTTGACCCCTCCATCTCCGTGCTCTTACGTAAGATGAGCTACATACTCTACTACTGCTCTATGCTGGCTCCCAAGTTTGTGAACAGCCTGCCCTTAAAGCCCGACAGCCCCGCCTACCGTCTCTCTCTGTTTAACGACGGTTATCTGGGTGATAACGGTGACTACGGCACCTTCGACCAGCCTGATTCCAGCGAGACCCAGCGCCTCTACCGCGCTAATGCCATTAAGTTCTTAAAGGATAATGCCGCACGCGCTCCCTACGGCGGCGAGCTGGGCTACGCTACCCTTGAGCACTTAAAGGACGAAAAGTCGCCTATCTACACCGACGGCTTTGTTAAAGAGCTGTACGACACCCACCTTCTGTATCTCCGAAACATCAACAAGTCCTCTCCCGTTATCAACGGCGAGCTGGCTACCCTTAAGCTGGGTGACAACCACGCCTTCGACGGTATGCCCGACATTTCCGCTTACTACGGTCAGTCCCTGCAGAAGTTTATGACCGACCACATGGGCTACCGCTTCGTGCTCCGTGACGCTAAGACCAGCGCCACCGTTAAGGCGGGCGACGTGGTCAAGTTCAGCGGCAAGATCGAGAACGTAGGCTTCGGTAACATCCTCGGCGAGTATAAGGTTCAGCTCATTCTGGCAGACGCGAAGGGCAACAGCGTGGCCATGGCCAACCTTGCCATAGATCCCTATGACTGGAAGAGCGGCACCACCACCGACTATAATCTGACTATGTCTGTTCCCAAGGATCTCGAGGGCGATTTTAAGGCGTACCTGCGTATCTCGGGAGTTGACTTTAACGGTCGCTCCGGCTCTGCTTACGTTTCCTTCGCTAACCCCGATATCGTGAACTACGGCTTCGGCGCAAACTACATCGGCTCCTTTACCGTATCCGGCAAGGGCGGTAACGCCACCACCTTCACCCACATGAATGACGGCTCATTCAAGGACGTAAAGGCAAAGGCGTGGTACGAGGAGGCAGTTTACTATGCCGCATACCACGGCGTTATGGGCGGCGTAGGTTCAGGCAAGTTTGACCCCGAGGGAACCACCACCCGCGCTATGCTTGTACAGGTGCTTTACAATATGGAGGGCAAGCCCGACGTAAGTGACGTGAAAACACCCTTTACCGATATCTCGGGCAAGTGGTACGAGGCCGCTGTCAAGTGGGCCTACGATAACGAGGTAGTAAACGGTATGTCCGCTACCGCCTTTAAGCCCGAGGGTAAGATAACCCGTGAGCAGTTCGCTACCATCATCTACCGCTACAGCGCATTCAAGGGCTATAACACCGATGCCCGCGCTGACCTCTCTGCCTACACCGACGCAGGTAAGATCTCGTCCTGGGCAAAGGATGCTCTCTCTTGGGCAAATTCCCTCGGCTACATCGGCGGTATGACCGCCACAACCCTGGTGCCCACAGGCAACGCTACCCGCGCCCAGATGGCACAGATAATGATGAGATTTATGAAGAATAACTGATAGTTAGGGGGAACTCTTGCAAGAGTTCCCCCTAAAACCCCCTCAGAACCTTTTGGGCAAAGAATTACTTACGACAGAAATATTATAAGCGGTGATATCGTTCTTTTGTAGGGGACGGCGCCCTCGACGTCCCGCTTGCACCGAGGGTGCGATCTCATGGCGCAGGTCAATTCATTTAGTCCCACATCATAAGATAAAACGTACCCATACAGTTTTTTCCCCTCCCGACAGCCTTCGACAATATAAATTGGCAGGAAATGGTAAAATATCCCAAGAGGTGATGATTTTGGGAAGGATAAGCGAGAATAAAGCCCTAAAAGAACAGATAAAAGCCCTGAAAAGCCGTGAACAGGCACTTAAAATGCGCCTTGAGTACGGCAGAGTGCACACCATACCCATTGACCGTATCTGTGCCAACCCCGCACAGCCGAGAAAGACATTTGAGGATAACGCCATCCTTCGTCTGGCAGATTCCCTCAAGCAGTACGGTATGCTTCAGCCCCTTTCCGTGCGGCGAATAATGGACGAAGGACAGCTTGAAGGTGGGCTCTTTCAGTTGGTAGCGGGAGAAAGGCGACTTCGCGCCGCCACCCTTATCGGTATGACCCACGTTCCTTGCCTTATCATCAATGCCGACTCCAAAAAGAGCGCGGAGCTTGCCATAATCGAGAATATCCAGAGGGAGAACCTGAATATGTTCGAGCAGGCCAACGCCATCGCCGCCCTTATCCGCATCTACGATATGACACAAGAGCAGATAGCCGAGAAGCTCTCCTGCTCTCAGTCTTACATAGCCAATAAGCTCCGCATCCTGCGCCTTTCCGCAAAAGAGCGGGATATTATTATGAAAAACGGTCTCACCGAGCGCCACGCGCGAGCGGTACTGCGTATTTCCGACTCGGACAAGCGGCAAAAGACCTTGGAGCGTGTGGCCGCCCACTCTATGAACGTTGCCGCCACCGAGGAGTACGTGGACAAACTGTTATCTGCGGAAGGGCATAGCGGAGGAAAAAGAAAAGGGGTCATCCGCGACCTGCGGCTATTCTATAACTCTATCGATAAGGCGGTCAATTCTCTTAAAAGTGCAGGAATAACCGCCGTCTCACGCAGATCTGACTCGGATAACGAGATAACCGTAACGATTACAATAAAGCAACCCTGACACGGGCATCCTCATCCACCACCGGGTCGCTGTCTCATCACAGTGGTGCTGTTTTCTATCCGGCGGTCCCCCTTCTCCCGCTGGAGAAGGCTTATGGACACAGATAACGAGATCACCCTGACCATAACCATAAAGCAACCTTAAGCGCTATGCGCGCAACTATGACCGCCTGCGACGGGTTATCAGTTATGATCGGCTCACGCCGAGTTATGATGCCCTTCGGGCAGTTATAATTAAAACCGCAGGTTTTCTCATAACTCTTAACTCATAACTCATAATTTTTATCTCCCCCGATGGCTTTTATACCTCCAAGCCGTCGGGTCTTTTGTTTCACGTGAAACAGAAGCGATATTTTTGCTACGCAAAAGCGATATAACTTCGTTGCGATATATCTGCTTCGCAGATGCGATCACGCACCTCCCCCATGAGTGGTGGGAGGGGGACCGCCCGCAAGGGTGGTGGAAGGGGCTGA
>JAZQCR010000077.1:0-4365 GCA_045546375.1 Eubacteriales bacterium
ACTGTCGCAGATGAGGGAAGTGCTCTCGGTCACGACTACGAGTACGTTACCACTCCTGCCGCTCCCGGCGTCGCAGGCGTTATTACCGGTACCTGTACCGGATGCGGCGATGTCACCACCGAGGAGATCCCCGCTCTTCCCGAGGCGGTTGACGGCGACGTTAACGGCGACGGCGCGCTCAACATCATTGATATGACCCTGACCGCACGCTATATCGCACAGCGCGGTGCGGAGGGCACCTACGACCTCTCCGATTGCAATATCGACGCTATGGATATGAACGGCGACGGCGCCATAGATCAGCTTGACCTTAACCTTATCGGACTTGCGATCTATAATCAGTAATTTATAAGATAAAAAGCAGACTCTCGGGTCTGCTTTTTTATTGCATTTTCATACCTTATGTGGTAGAATATAGGGTATGAAAAAGGCTCTTAAAACTATTGCAAATAAAGTGTCTGCGGCGTGTAGGGACAAAGCCCTTCTTATAAAGGGGGCAAACTGCGCCTTCGTCCTTCTCGTCTTCGGCTTTATGCTTCTCGGCTTCGGTAAGGCGTATCTTCGCCCCATAGAGGTAAACGAGTATGAAAACCGCACCGCCGCGAAGATGCCCTTGCCCTCTCTCGGCTCTTTCGTTTCGGGTGAGTTTCAGTCGGGTGTGGAAAGCGCACTTTCCGACCAGGCGCCTGTGGCGATTCCCATGAAGAAGCTTTATAATAACCTATCAAACAAGCTGCAGCTGTCCGCCGTGGAGCTTTTACGGAATAGGGGCGGCGAGGGTCAGTTTATCGGCTTCAATTCCCTCATTTACCACGACGGCTATCTTTTAGAGCCTATGGTACCCCTGTCAGAGGTCAAGGAGGAGCTGGATATCTCCCTTGAGCGTATCCTCTCGGCTTCAGAGGGTATTTCTGTGCCCATCTACGTCTATTACGTAGGCAGGGATATGGATACCGACTTTGCTCTCGGAGAGGTCAGCGGAGTATACGAGTATATTAGCGAGCGTCTCGGGTCAAGCGGTGAGTTTGCGGCTATAGAGCGCTTTCACGTAAAGAATATTTCGGAATATAAAGAGAATTTCTATATGACCGACCACCACTATAATCATGTCGGTGCGCACCGTGCCTATACCCAGGTGCTCTCCCTGCTCCTGCCGGGCGAAGCGCCCCTTGAGGGGGATGAGGTGGCTCTCGACTATGATTTTGACGGTTCTCGCTCACGAACTGCCGGCACCCTGGGGCTGGTGAGCGAGCGCATCTGCGCCTACGATTACCCCTTGCCCAAGGTGAGGGTCACCGTAAATAATAACGACCCCATAGGGCAGTACGGTAACCGCAAAAGGTATATTTCGGGCATCCAGGCGGGTGAAAAGGTAGCGTACGCCCATTGCTACGGTTACGACTCGGGCAGGGTGCTTTTTGAGAATGACGGGGTGGAAAACGGCGAGCACCTGCTTATCTTGGGTGACTCCTACGATAACGCGTACCTGTGGCAGCTTTCCGCACACTTTGAGAGTGTACACGCCATCGACCTGCGCAATTATGAGGATAATATGGGAGAGGGCTTCCGCCTGTCCGATTACGTAGAGGAAAACGGCATAACCCGCGTGGTATTTGCAGGCAGGAATCAGTTCTTCTACGAAACTATGCAGGCACTGGAGGGATAAGATGGTATTCAGCAGTTTATCCTTTTTGTACGTTTTTCTGCCCCTGTGCATAGTCCTCTATTTCCTCTCCAAAAACAGGATATGGCGAAACTGTGTGCTCCTTGCCTTTTCGGTAGTTTTCTACGCCTGGGGGGAGCCAAAGCTGCTTATCATGATGCTTGCCGCCACCCTGGTGGCGTACCTTGGCGGTCTTTTGCTCCACCGCGCAAAGGAGGCGGGAAGAGCAAGGGAGGCAAGGGCGTGGTTTATTATCACCCTGGTGCTCCTATTTGCAAATCTTGCGGTCTTTAAGTACTTTAATTTTATTGTGGAGAATATAGAGGCTGTAGTGGGCGGGCAGTTCGGCCTTCCCGAGATAGCTCTGCCTATCGGCATCAGCTTCTATACCTTCCAGATAGTATCCTACGTTATCGACCTGTATCTCGGTAAGATACGCTTACAGAAGAATTTCTTCTGGCTTCTTCTGTACCTCTGCCTGTTCCCACAGCTTATAGCGGGGCCCATCGTCCGTTATCAGACGGTGGAGGACGAGATAGCCTCACGCCGAAGCACCCTTGAGGACGTAAGTGAGGGACTTAAGCGCTTTATAGTGGGCCTTGCCAAAAAGGTGGTCATCGCAAATAACGTGGCGCTGCTCTCCACCACCGTTTGGGGGGCGCCCGACGGTAACTACGATGTGCTTTTCTGGTGGCTTGCCGCCCTTTCCTACACCTTACAGCTTTATTTCGATTTCTCGGGCTACAGCGATATGGCTATAGGCATCGGACGGGTCTTCGGCTTCCACTTTGACGAGAACTTTAATTATCCTTATATCTCACGTAGCATCACCGAGTTTTGGCGGCGCTGGCATATCTCCCTTTCCACCTGGTTCAGGGACTATGTGTATATCCCCTTGGGCGGAAACCGCGTGAGCAGGGCACGGCATATCTTTAATATCCTTGCGGTATGGGCGCTGACGGGCCTATGGCACGGCGCGGCGTGGAACTTCGTCCTTTGGGGCGTTTACTACGGACTGTTACTGCTCCTTGAGAAATTCCTGCTTTCAAAGCACCTTGAGAGACTGCCTAAGGCAGTGAGGCATATATACACTATGTTCCTTGTGGTCATAGGCTGGGTGCTCTTCTCTCAAGAGTCATTTGCCTTGGTAGGCAGAGCCCTTTACAATATGTTCGTCCCCTCGGGAGTACCTCTTTTACATTCCCTCGGCTACGACGTCTCGGTATTTAAGGCGATGATCTACCTGCCTTTAGGTATCATCTGCTCCCTTCCCGTCGCAAAGAGGCTGAAGGCGTACCGCCGTCCCGAAAGCCCGTTATATTTGCTGGGTGAGAACCTGGCGTACACAGCGCTCTTCGCCCTATGTATGGTGTACGTCACCGCCTCCACCTTTAATCCGTTTATTTATTTCCGTTTTTAGGAGAAAAATTATGAAAAAGATCATAGCATTACTTACTCTTTTCGCACTTATCTTAACCTTTGCCGCCTGCGCCGGGGACAGCGCAAAGGGAGAGGACGGCACCTCGGAAAACGGCGGTGCTGACACCTCTGTTCCCGTGGCGACCCTCGACGGCCGCGATGAGATGACTATCGATATGGAGCTGACCGTGGATGGCGCGAGCGTCGGTCAGAGCGTGTCCTTCCGCAAAGCGGGAGACTGCAAGCTCTTTTACGTAGTTTCCGATAACGGTTACGAGCAGTATCATATAGAGACTGCAGAGGGTGTCGATAGCTACCATCGTATCGGCGGACAGGGCGAGTTCGTCGTAAGCGAGTACGTAGAGGGAGCCTCCTTTGTTTCTCCTTTAGCCACCTTCGGCTTTGAGGCGGAGAAGTATTTCGAGTCTCTTTCGGGTAATAAGGCAGGGGAAGAGAAGAGCGGTGAGTACGACTGCGATATTTACGATATCGAGTATACCGAGGCAGGAGAGAGGCTCTCCTCACGCGTTTGGGTTGATAAAGCCAGCAATGTGTGGGTGAAGAGCACCCTTGAGGACGATAACGGTGCGAAGCTCACCTTTGACGTAAAGAATATCTCCGATAAATGCACGGATATGCCCGGCACTATCCCCGTTACGGTAAGTGCAGGCGAGGTGTATTCAAATGCAGGTCTGACCCTTAATCTTAAGGACATCGTATTTGATCCTAACTACGCCGCTACCCTCATGATGGAGGCGGTAAATGCTACAGACTCCGCTCTCAAGGTAAAGAGCAAGTATTTTGATGTAAACGGCCTTTGCATCGGCGGTAACGTGTTTAATATTTCCGTCCCTGCAGGGCAAAGCCTTGATTTCGATATTCAGATCCCCGACTCCTCCTGCGAGGCGGCGGGTATAGATATGATCGGGGAGATGGTCTTTGCCGTCAGCGCAGAGAAGTACCACACCGAGAATGACGGAGAGGGTAACTACGACGTCTCCGACGGTATGCTTATCCCGCGCTCGGAGGAGATCAAGATCACTACCGTGTGCCCCGTAGAGCTTCCCAAGGAGGAAAGCGGCGAGCGCAGAGTGCTGTGCAGCACCCCCGACTTCGACGTTTACTTCGGCGGTATCAAGGAGAATGCCTCCGGCGGCTACGACTTTATCGTTTACTATGAGAGCGAATTTTCCGAGGATATCCGCGTCACCGCCAATATCCACGAGGTTAACGGCGTGGCATACGACGACTTCGAGAAGATATACGTCTACGCAGGCAGAAAG
>JAZQCR010000078.1:0-4848 GCA_045546375.1 Eubacteriales bacterium
ATACGCACGGACGATGATATGCAGGACGTGCTTGACGAGCTTATCGACCGTTACGGCGAGCCTCCCGTTAGTGTGCAGACCCTTGTTAATATAGCGCTTTTGCGCTCTTACGGTTCTATGTGTAAAATAGAACGTATCGAATACGAAAACACCGCCTTTAAGCTGACTCAAAAGCCTATGAACCTGCCCGTGTGGCGCGAGCTTGCAAAAGGAAGCGGAGATCGCCTGTCAGTGCTCGTTGCCGCCAACAGTTACGTTAAATATAAGCCGGAAAAAGCAAAGAATGCTATCCCCGAGCTTATCTCCGTATTAAAAAAGTATAAGGAAAGAGAAGAGAACCCGTGATAAAAAGAATATTTGCCTGCTTTATGGCGCTTACCATGCTTTTAACTTTTGCTTCCTGCAAGAAGGAAGAACAGATCGATTACGCTGTAAAGTATAATAACACTAAGATAACCGAAAGTATGTACAAATATCTCTACGCCTCCATCAAGCAGTTTTATCTCGATACCTATAAGGATATCAAGGATAACGATGCAGGCTGGGGGGCAATGGTCACGGAGGATATGACCTACGCCGAGTACGTTGACTCGAAGATAAAGGATACCATCAAGGTCTTTGCCATTTCCGCCGAGCTGTACGATACCTACGGATACACCATAAATAACGAGGGACGCAATATTATCGCAAGCGAGATGGACAGTGCGGTGGAGTACTTCGGCGGCGAGGATAAGCTGAAGGAAGACCTTGAGAGCAGATTCGGCATGACCCTTGAGGACCTGCGCAAGGTTCACGAGATACAGTATAAGTATGAGCGCCTTCTCTACGACAGCGGAAAGTTTCAGGCGGACGACTCCTCACGCGAAGACTATTACAAGGAGAATTATATCCTTCTGAAGATAATCTACGTGGGCACGAAGATAGGCTATAAGACCGACGAGGACGGCAAGCTTATCTTAAACGGTAATAAATACGAGTCATACGAGTATTCCGCCGAGGAAAAGGCAGAGAAGATAGCTTTTGTTGACGGAGTACAGAAAAAATTGGAGTCGGGCGAGCTTTCCTTTGACGATGCATATACCGATGGGAAGATAAATGAGTTTGAGACTCTGAATTATCCTAACGGTATCTATTTCGGCCGTGACAATTATATGGCGACCGGTCTTATCGAGATAGCCGAGAAGGGCTTTACCATGGAGGTGGGTGATATAGCCAGACTAAGCGACGAAAACGGGGAGTTTATCATCTGCCGTTACGAGCTTGGCGCTTCTGCTTACGATTCGGGCGAGGACTATACCCAGTTTGCCGATATGGACGAGCTTTGTTCAAAGTATCTTTTCGATAAAAGGATGAATGAGCTTATGCCTAAGACGGAATGCGATGAAGAGCTTATAAATAAGTACTCTGTAACAAACGTTGATTCGGTTTCATATTGATGTAGTGAGGTAAGTAATATGAGTGTGAACAAAGATGATATCGTAAATATCATAGATAAAGGTGCTAAAAGGGTGCGTAAGGCGGCAAAGGACACGGGGGATGCCGTAAAGGAGAAGTACCGTGCCTTTAAGGCGGGTGCGGAGCTTGACGATCTTTATATCGAGCTTGGCATGCTGGTCAATCGCGCCTATAACGAGCCGGGTACGGTAAGCGAGGCGGAGGTCACTGCGCTAAACGACAGAATAAACCAAAAGAAGAGCGAAAAATAATTAAATAAACCTATTGATTTTTATTAAAGCTTGTGTTATAATACATACAGCAAAATACATTCTTGACAAGAGAGCGGTTCACTCCGCTCTCTTGTGTTATGATTGGAGAAATGCTGATGGCAAAAGCAAAGCAGAATATCGCAACTACGGTGCGTGGACTTGTGTCCGAAACCGTTTACGGCCTCGGCTACGAGCTGTGGGACGTGGAGTACGTGAAGGACGGTGCCTTTTGGTATCTGCGCATCACCATCGATTCGCCTAAGGGTATCGATATCGATGACTGTGAGAGGGTACACAGGGCGATCGATCCTATCATCGACGAGGCTGACCCCATCGAGGATCAGTATTATCTGGAGGTTTCCAGCCCGGGTGTCGAGAGGGAGCTTCGCGTACCCGAGCATTATGAGAAGTTTATCGGTGAGTTTGTTACCGTCAAGCTTTTCGTAAACGTGTACGGCGCAAAGCAGCACACGGGTAAGCTGGTTTCCTATGGAGACGAGGGACTGACGCTTGAAGTAAACGGTGAAGAGCACCGCTTTGAAAAAAAGGATATATCGCGAGTCAACGTATTTTTTGACTTCGATGCGTGATTATAGGAGGTTTTAAAATGAATGCTGAGTTTTTTAACGCCCTTGAACTGTTAGAAAAGGAAAAGGGCATTCCGGTAGAGTATATGCTGGAAAAGGTCGAAGCAGCGCTTATAAGCGCGTATAAGCGTGATAAGGGCGGCAACAGCAACGTTCGCGTGCTTATCGATCCCGTAAAAAAGGATGTGCGTATGTGGCAGCAGAAGGATATCGTCGAGGAGGTAGAGGACGAAGAGCTTCAGATCACCCTTGAGGATGCCAAGAAGGTTAGCAAGAGATATAAGATGGGCGACGTCTGTGAGATAGAAGTGAAGCTTAAGAATTTCCGCCGTCTTGGCGCTCAGGCCGCAAAGCAGGTCATCATCCAGGGTATCCGCGAGGCGGAAAGAGGAATGATGATCAAGGAGTACGAGGACAAGAAGGGCGAGATCATCTCCGCCAAGGTACAGCGTGTTGACCCCGTTACCGGCAATCTTTCCGTTGATACCGGTACAAGCGTAGCTACCCTCATCAAGAGCGAGCAGATCCCCGGTGAGTACTACCGCGTTGGCGATATGGTAAAGGTATACGTTATGGAGGTGCGCAAGGACGCTACCAAGGGTCCTGTGGTAACCCTTTCGAGAACCCATCCCGGTCTCGTTAAGCGCCTCTTCGAGCTTGAGGTACCCGAGATACAGGACGGCACCGTTATTATTAAGAATATCACCCGAGAGGCAGGCTCCAGAACCAAGATCGCAGTTGAGAGTAGAGAAGAGAACGTAGACCCCGTAGGTGCTTGTATCGGTGCCAGAGGAATGCGTATCAACGCTATCGTTGATGAGCTCGACGGCGAGAAGATAGACATCATTCCCTTCAGCGAGGATCCCGAGGAGTATGTGAGAGCCGCTCTTTCTCCTGCGAAGGTAAATACCGTATTCGTAGATGACGAGCACTCCTGCCGTGTGTACGTAGATGCCGATCAGCTTTCTCTCGCTATCGGTAAGGAAGGTCAGAATGCACGTCTGGCCGCACGTCTTACCGGTTTTAAGATCGATATCAAGACATCCAATATTCAGTAAGGGCTAAAGATGCAGGCAAAAAAGATCCCTTTAAGAAAATGCCTCGGTTGTAATGAGCAGAAGCCCAAGCGTGAGCTTGTACGCATAGTACGCACTCCCGAAGGTGAGATAGTGCTCGATAAGACCGGAAAGCAGGCGGGCAGAGGCGCATATATATGTCCTGATCCCTCATGCTTAAAGAAGGCAGTGAAAGGTAAGCGCATTGAAAAGAGCCTGGAGGTGCCCGTAAGTGAGGCTCTCCTCGAGTCTTTGGCACAGACCCTGGAAAATAATGAATAAGACGTTATCTATGTTGGGCCTTTGCGCAAGAGCAAGGCAGTTGCAGTTCGGCACCGCCATGACTTGCGAAAGCATACGGTCGGGTAAGGCGGAGCTTGTCTGCATTGCACGTGATGCATCGGCGCCAACAAAGAAGAAGGTTATAAACTGCTGTACATACTACGGTGTACAGTATGCGGAGGTAGATGCAACCACCGCCGAGCTCGGTCACTCTGTCGGCAAGAGGGGTGCCATAAGCGCTGTGGCGGTGCTGGATGCCAACTTCGCTAAAGCAATCAGAGAAAGTATCTAACAGTTATCGGGAGGTAAGCATATGGCAGTAAACCAAACCCTGAAGATCAATACGTTATCAAAGGATCTTGAACTTAAGAGCAAGGTCGTCGTAGACGTGCTCACCAAGGCAGGCGTTGAAGGTAAGACCCATTCGGGCACCATCACCGCAGAGGAATTCGGTATAGTTCTCGAGACCCTTACAAAGGAAAATACCATAGTAGGCATAGATGCCTACATGAACGGTCAGTTCAAGATAGTTTATAAGCAGGAGGAAGAGGCTCCCGCCAAGGAAGAGCCCAAGGCGGCACCTGCACCTGCTCCTGCTCCTAAAGCAGAGGAGAAAAAGCCTGAGCCCAAGCAGGAGAAGAAGTCTGCTCCTAAGAATCAGCAGAATAATAAAAATGCTCCCGACAAGGATAAGCTTCAGCGCTTCCAGGCTCCTGTTTCCAATCAGAATAAGGATAAGAAGAAGCCTGTCAAAGAAGAGAAGAAGGCACAGAATAAGCCTTCCTTCGGTAATGCAAACACTAACGAGCCCAAGGTTGTTCAGACCACTGATGAGGGCAGAGTAAACACCGTCGGTAAGACCCGCGTCATTGACACGAGAACCACAGAGATCGACCTCTCCAAGTATGACGAGAAGGCCTTCAACACCTACTATACCGACACAGTCCGTTCTTACGGCAACAAAAAGCAGCAGCGTAAGAAGCCGGGCAAGAACGACAGACCCAAGGACAAGGAAACAATCGCAAAGCAGCGCGCTAACCGTCAGGAGATGATCGCCAACGCCAAGAAGGAGGTCCTCACCGTTGTTGTGGGCGACGAGATCGTAGTAAGCGACCTTGCGGCACAGCTTAAGGTACAGGCGGCGCAGATAGTAAAGAAGCTGATGATGCTCGGCGTTATGGCGACAGTAAACCAGGTCATCGACTTTGATACCGCATC
>JAZQCR010000079.1:0-4254 GCA_045546375.1 Eubacteriales bacterium
ATGACCTCCTCTATGGTGGCGGCTATACTCCTCTCGGATATGATAACGGGCAGTAAAAGTCATTTTTCGAGCGTTTTTTCGCCTTCACGCAGTATACTGCACCCACAGCTCGCCGTAAACGCCTTCGAGTCGTTAATTGGCATTTTAACTCCTACTACGCCGCGCTGTCCGCATCTGGGCTGTGCTCTAAAGTATAACAAAGCGGAGCACACGTGGGATTGCCCATGCCACGGCTCCCGCTTCAGCGAAAGCGGAGAACTGCTCAACAACCCTGCAACGGATGATAAGAAGATGTGAAAAATCGCATCCCACGGGATGCGATTTTTGTTATTTCAGCTTTTCGACTTTATCCACCAAGTCCTTGTAGCGTGGATGGTCGGCAAGAGGCTTGACCTCATCGGATGAGAGCTTTTCGATTAGTTTTTTCTTAATTGTATCTCTGTGTATGTAAACGAGGTTTTCCGTTTCGCGCAGAAAAGCGGAATTAATTGTTATGTTCATTTCTTCATGACCTTCGTACAGATCTAAATAATACCGTACTGAATTCTCGACTTGATTTAGTGCTTTATCTGTTTTGCCGATCGCAAGATATGCCTGAGCCATCAAAATATAACAATCTCCCGAATCAAAATCATGATAAGGTCGAGGACATTCATCTTTAAATATTGCTTTTATTATTTTGAAGAATGTATCGTAGACTTCTATTGCTTCATTGTATTTTCCGCAGTTATAATAGGCTTTTCCGAGTCGCGCAGTATTGTCCTCTAAGGCTTGCAGAGAATAATCGATATCACTGCATAGATATGTGATCGCACGTTGATAATCTCCCGTATACTCATTTACCCTTGCCATATTGGAATAAAGGGTGAAATCGGTACGAACGGGGAATTCGCGGGCTTCCCGTGTTGCCGATTCATAGTCTTGATTTGCAGAATACAGAAAAATTAAAGCTTGACGAGCTGACATAATATCCGATATGTTTTGGGAATATTGGATGATCTGTTTTGCCTGTCGGATAGTTTCAGTTGAAATATCCTTTGCACGTTCACGTGCATAGATCCATCCATTTTCCGGCATGCAAAGTGAAAGCCCGAGTTTCATACAGTTGTTTAACAGGATCAGGTTGTTCGGATGCTTTTTTAAGCCTGCAATGAGCTTGTCATAAGCGCTCAGATACGTGTCAAGTTTGCCGTATTCCTCGACCTCGTTGGCATTTTTAATTATCTTCCATGCTTCTTCATCTGAGGTCATACCTGCGACGCCAAATATAACATCTGTCGAAACTCCAAATACACTTGCCAGCGGTACCACCTGAGAGATATCCGGCATGCTGGTATCATTTTCCCATTTAGAAATAGCAGGCGCCGAGATATTTAACTGCTCCGCCAGCTCTTCCTGGGTAAGGTTTCTTTCCTTTCGCAGACGTTTGATTATCTGCCCCATTGTTTCGTTCATTATTTACCTCCGTTTTGAACTGTTTCGGTACCGTTGTACACAGTATATCAGTTTTTTACCCAAAATGGAAGGTATTTTTGAGAGAGTTAAACTTAACTGACGGTTATTTTTTTGGAAAACCTCGGCGGATATCCGCCGAGGTCGTTCTAGTATTTGCAGGGTTTGTATTCATCAAGCCCCATTTTTGTATAGACGTTTCGATAGTCCCGAATAAATCTGTCGCTGTATTTCTCCCAGACCTCATCGTCAATACCATTTCTCAGGATATGATATGCATCGTCGAGAGCCTTGTCACATTCATCCAACCTGCCTAATTTGTAGAGGCAAGCCGCCATTCGAATAATCGAAAAAGCGCGTACGGGCTCCGATTGCAAGAGTGCGTATTCTTTAGGGTGAGCATTCAAACCCGAACCCGACGCAAAGCGGAATATTTCGGTGCTTTTCGCTCCGCTCGTGCTTGTAAGGCGTAAGCATTACTGCGCACGACCGAAACAAAAATCCCTCGAAATCTCCTCGCTTTGCGGTCGGAGATTTTGGGAAGAGCGGATTTTTGTTCAGCCTAGGCACAAAACGCAGGAAATACTATACGTATTTCCGAGTATTTTAACGAAGGATGAGCGGAAATCCGCCTTACCAAAACGGGTTCGGGCTTGAATGCTCACCCTAGGGATATCTCTCTGCCAAAAACGCTCGATAACGAACGCAGCTTCCTCAAAGGAGTGAAGAGCGTTTTCGTAGTCTCCCGTCTCAAAGAAGCATATTCCTTCGCTGTCGCATACCACTATTAATTCCTGATGCGCCCATCTTTTCCATTCTCTTGCTTCATGCAGGGCATCTTCGCATTTCAAGAATCTGACGGTGCAACGCATCCTGTCGCAGATGTCAAGATGATAGCGATAGGGCATCGATTCGATGATCTGCTTGCCTTTCTCATACTGCCCGGATTCGATGTAGATATGTGCCATATCTCCCATAGCTCCCAATGCAATAAAGGAATCGGGACAGTCGGTGGTTAGTTGCTTCGCTATCTCCAACGCCTCTTCTGTATAATCTGTACCTTTGTCGGTCAGATGATACGAGTAGTGATCTAACAGTTCTCTTCTTAGGATATAAGCTCCGGGATAAGCGGCGATGCCCTCGCGAAGGATGTTGACCGTCTCTTCAAAGCCACGCGCCTCCACGCGGGATCTGAACAGTATCTTTTGTACCTTATCTTCAATCTCTTCGGGGTCATAGTCAAAAAGCTCATCCAAACTGACGCCGAAGTATGCGGCGATCACAGGCAGGGTAGCAACGTCGGGATAACCCGCGTCCGATTCCCATTTTGAAACAGCCTGAGCCGTGATCTTCAGGGCGTTAGCCATCTGCTCCTGGGTGATGCCCTTCTTTTTGCGTAACTCTCTTATTTTGGCTCCGAGATTTATCATAAGTGTTTCCTCACTTTACTTTTATTAGCATCGGCCTTTGCTGTAATTATCTTAACACAAACCGCCCACCAATACAAGCAACGCTTTTTTGGTATAGGTCAACGAATCGTTGATAGGGTTGAGCCGTTGATTTTTCTTTTCCGTTGTGTTATACTTGAAGAAATGGAGGACGTGCTATGAAGAAGATTAGATTAGGCAGGACTGACCTTTGGGTCACTAAGAACGGTTTTGGTGCCCTGCCGGTACAGAGGGTGAGCACCGAGGACGGATGTGCCCTGCTGCGCCGTGCATATGAGGGCGGTATCAATTATTTCGATACGGCAAGGATGTATACCGACAGCGAGGAGAAGATGGGCCTTGCCCTCTCTGACGTCAGAGAGAATATCATTATCTCCACAAAGACCGCTTCTACTACCGTAGAGGGCTTTTGGGCGGACCTTAAGACCAGCCTGACCCTTTTAAAGACCGATTACATAGATATCTATCAGTTTCATAATCCCGATTTTTGCCCGAAACCGGGTGACGGTACGGGGCTCTACGAGGCGATGCTCGAGGCAAGGAATAAGGGACTTATACGCTTTATCGGCTTTACCAATCACCGTCTGGCTGTAGCCGAGGAGGCGGTGCTCTCGGGGCTGTACGATACCCTGCAGTTTCCGTTCTCTTATCTTGCGGGAGAAAAGGAGGAGGCGCTGGTGCGCCTTTGCGAGGAAAAGGACGTTGGCTTTATCTGTATGAAGGCGCTTGCGGGCGGGCTTATCACCCATTCGGACGTGGCGTATGCTTTCCTCGACCGTTATCCCGTAGCTCCCATATGGGGTATACAGAGGGAGAGCGAGCTTGACGAGTTTCTCTCGTATAACGAGACGCCTCCCGTTTATACCGCCGAGATGGAGGCATTCGTCGCAAAGGAAAGGGAAGAGCTGGCAGGTGAATTCTGCCGCGGATGCGGATATTGCCTACCTTGCCCTGCAGGTATAGAGATCTTCACCTGCGCCCGAATGTCACTTCTGCTTCGCCGCTCACCTACGGCAGGCCACCTATCGGAGGCAAGTCAACAGATGATGAAGAAGATAGATGACTGCATAAATTGCGGTCAGTGCAAGTCGAGATGCCCCTATGACCTCGACACCCCCGCACTCCTTCGCAAGAACTACGAGGACTATAAGACCTTTTTGAAATAACAAAAGAGACGGCATAGCCGTCTCTTTTGTTGTGGTCGGAATGACAGGATTCGAAGGCGTTACGTCGAGTTCCCAAACGCTATGAGAGTACCTGTTTCCGCTCGTTTCTAACCATTTCCGCCCCTTTCCGCTCGCAAACACATCCTTTCCGGCACTCTTACCTCCACTGCTTCCGTGTACTCCGTGCG
>JAZQCR010000080.1:0-11035 GCA_045546375.1 Eubacteriales bacterium
TTTACGTTTTATCATTATATGCTCGACCTTAAGAGCGGTCCGTGTATCTATAAGAGGATATCGGGCTGTGGCTCGGGCACGGAATATATGGCGGTTACTCCTTGGGGCGACCTTTACCCCTGCCACCAGTTTGTAGGTGAAGAAAAATTCAAACTCGGCGATATATGGTCGGGTGTTCAGAACACCGCCGTGCAGGACGAATTTGCCGCTTGTAACGTCTACACCCGTGACGAGTGTAAGGACTGCTGGGCGAAACTTTATTGTTCGGGCGGTTGCGCCGCTAACGCTTACCACGCAACAGGCAGTGTAAACGGCGTATACAAGTACGGCTGTGAGCTCTTCAAGAAGAGGATGGAATGCGCCATCATGCTGGAGGTCGCAAAGACCCTTGACGAGGAAGAATGAACACCCCTATTTGCGATTTCGTAAATAAATACGCCGCCTCTCCCGCCCTGCGCCTGCATATGCCCGGTCACAAGGGAGTAGAGGTGCTTGGCGTGGAGAGATACGACATCACCGAGATCACGGGCGCAGACGTGCTCTACTCTGCAAAGGGCATCATAGCAGAGAGCCAAAGGAATGCCGCATCCCTTTTCGGCAGCGGCAGTACCCTCTATTCCTGCGAGGGCTCTTCCCTGTCCATCAGAGCGATGCTCTACCTTGCTATGCTCTATAGCGAGGACAAAAGCCCCACCGTCCTTGCGGCGCGAAACGCCCATAAGGTCTTTCTCTCTGCGGCGGCCCTCCTTGACTTTGATATAGAGTGGATGTACGGGGATGGTGTCATCTCCTGCGGGATAACGCCCGAAGGGTTAGAAGAAAAGCTGTGCTCTATGGAGAAGAAACCCATAGCCTTTTATATAACCAGTCCCGATTACCTTGGTAACGTGGCTGATATAAAGGGGATTTCAGAGGTGTGTCACAAGCACGGCGTGCTCCTTCTCTGTGATAACGCCCACGGCGCTTATCTGCATTTTTTGTCTAAGTCAATGCACCCGCTCGACTTGGGTGCGGATATGTGTTGCGACTCAGCCCACAAGACCCTGCCCGTGCTGACGGGCGGCGGTTATCTGCATATATCGGCAGACGCGCCCGCGCTCTTGCACGAGAACGCCAAGCGGGCAATGGCACTTTTCGCATCGACCAGTCCATCATACCTTATATTACAGTCCCTGGACAGATGCAATCTGTACTTATCCGAGGGTTATAAGGATGATCTGGCCCAATGTGCAGAGCGTATAAATGCGTTAAAGGCTACTCTTTCGGCTAAAGGATATGATTTGATAGGCGACGAGCCTATGAAGTTGACCTTGGTTGCCAAGAGCTACGGATACACGGGCGAAGAGATAGCGGAGATACTGAATTCACAGAATATAGTCTGCGAATTTGCCGACCCCGACTACGTGGTGCTTATGTTCACGCCTATGATAAAGGGCGAGGATATGGACCACCTTGAAAAGGCGCTCTTATCCATACCTAAAAAGAGCGCGATAAAAGAAAAAGCGCCCACCATAAGTAAGCCGAAAAGGATAATGAGCGTAAGAGAGGCGGTATTCTCCCCCTCGGTCGTTCTTTCCGTAGACTGGTGCGAAGGACGCACTTTAGCAAGCGAGAACGTATCCTGCCCTCCCGCAATACCCATCGTGGTGTGCGGCGAGAGGATAGATAAGAGGGCTATTGAGGTGCTTAAGTATTACGGCATTAAAGAGTGTCGTGTAATTAAGTAATCACCCCCTTCCACCACCGGAAATCAACTCAAATCATAGAGTTATAATTTCATCTCCGGCGGTCCCCCTCCCGCCTGTCAAGGGGGAGGTGCGTAGGCATTACTGAATGTCGTGTGATCAAATAAGTATCACCCCCTTCCACCACCGGAAATCAACTCAAATCATAGAGTTATAATTTCATCTCCGGCGGTCCCCCTCCCACCGCTCGGAACCCCATCACTCAATTCATTCGTGACAGGAACCCCACGCCTAGGGGGAGGTGCGTAGGCATTACTGACTGTCGTATAATTAAATAAGTTTCCACCCGATTATCCGTTAATAATAAGAAGTTTTTTGAGTACACGGAAACAAATTAGGCAATATTATATGTGACATAGCACTCTTTTTTATCAAAAATGGAGGAAAAAATGATAGGAAGCAGGCTAAAGGAGCTACGGGAGCAAAAGGGACTCTCGGTGGAGGCTCTGGCAGAAAAACTGAAGATGTCACCCGATGAAATACTCGACTTAGAAAGCGGAAAAAGCGAAGCAGATGCCTTGACCGAGAACAAGATCGCTCTTGCGCTGGACGTGCCGGTCATCGACCTCTCGACGGCGGAGGACGAGGACACCCACAAGGTCGGCAGGATGAAAAAAGGGCTTTTATGGCTTTATGCTATAATACTTTTATTAATATACCTTATAGGGTGGTATCTCTTCCACAACGTCGGTACCTGGATAGGAAACTTTTTAAAGTGACCGTTGTTTTAAATATCTTTGAAGAAAACCCCTGCGGCATAATGAATGCCGCAGGGGTTGACTTATTTATACTATGCCCATACACATCTCAACCGCAAGGGCAACAACTACCACCAGGGCGGATATGATAAAACCGTGTATCATGGGACGGATGCCCGATTTTTTCAGTCCCGAGAAGGACGTGTTCAGTCCGATACCCGAAAGGGCGCAGACCATAAGGAATTTGCTGGCTGTTTTGGTACCGCTCACCACCTGTGCCGGGATGTCGAAGAAGCTGGCGATAAGTGACATGGCTAAGAAGCCCAGAATAAACCATGGGAATATCTTACCAAGGCTGAAGGATGACTTCAGCTCTCCCTCCGCCTCACTTCTCTCCTTAGCTTCCTTGCGCTTCAGGCGGAGCTGAATAAGGGCAAAGGTGATGACCGTAGGTATGATGGAAAGGGTACGGGTGAGCTTTACCATAGTGGCGTAGTCGCCCGCTCCTTCAGAATAAGCATAGCCTGTGGCCACCACAGAGGAGGTATCGTTGACCGCGGTGCCCGCCCATATTCCGAATGCCTCGTCGGTCATTCCGAGAGCACGCCCCATAATGGGAAAAAGCACCACCATAGCCATATCGAAAAGGAAGGTGGCAGACAGGGCGTATGCCACGTCCGAGTCATCCGCATCTATTGTGGGCGCGATAGCGGCGATAGCAGAGCCTCCGCAGATGCCCGTTCCCGCAGAGATAAGGTTTGAGAGCTTCCAATTTAATCCCAATGCCTTACCAATAAAGTATCCGCCGCCAAAGCAGGTAAGCAGCGTGAAAACCATCACTGTCAAAGACATCCTGCCCACCTGCAGAATGGTGGTGATATTAAGTGAAAGGCCCAAAAGAATGATAGCAAACTTCAGTATCTTTTTTGAGGTGAATTTTACACCGGAAGCAAGTACCGTACCCGAACCGACAAAATGATTTACCGCCATACCCATGAACATGGCTATGACTGCAGAGCCTATGATATGTATAGGCAACAGACTCTCTATAAAACACGCGATCAGCGCTATCAGCGCACAGGCGGCTATTCCGGGAAAAAGCTTGATGATCTTCATTATTATTCTCCTAAAGCATTTTATTTGATTATATATCAAAACAGACAGAAAATCAAGGCGGTTTCGTTGACTTTTGCTACGCAAAATGATATACTCATAAAATAAAGAATAATGATAGATCAAAGGAATCACGGAATGTCAAAGAAGGAACTCACTAAGCGATATATTCTATTTATCTCTTCCCTTTTCTTTATAGGGATAGGTATAGCGCTGGCAAAGCAGGCGGATCTGGGCATCTCGCCTATCTCCTCTGTGCCCTGCGTGCTGAGCATTAAATTCAGTTTTCTCTCCCTTGGTACCTGGCTCTTCATCAGTAATATGGTAATGCTGACCGCACAGATACTGATACTGAGAAGGCGTTTTCAGCTTATACAGCTTTTACAGATACCGCTGTCCATAATCTACGGGTCATTCACCGACCTTGCGATGATACCCATAAAGCATATCCCCGTAAATCCCGTAACACAGACAGCGATGATATGCGTCAGCGTGGTGGTTTTAGGCTTTGCCATCACCCTTGGCATCGTGGCAAACGTACTGCTCAACTCCCCCGAGGCACTTATAAAGGTCCTCTCCGACGTGACGGGAAAAAACTACGGCAACGTGAAGGTCACCTTCGACGTGTGCTGGGTCGCCTTTGCCGCTCTGCTGGCTCTTATCTTCGGCGAGGGCAGCATCCGTGCTATCGGTATAGGCACTCTTATAATTGCTGTCACCGTCGGATTTATGGTTAAATTCTTCAAGAAGATACTGGAAAAGCCGCTGACTGAGATATTGACTAAATAAGGAGTAAACAGATGAACAGATTATACTTTGCCTCCGACTATCAGGAGGGTGCACACGAAAAGATAATGGAAAGGCTGATGGCCACCAACCGCCGGCATACCGTAGGCTACGGAAACGACGAGTATTCCCTCTCCGCTAAGGAGAAGATACGCGCGGCGTGTGAATGCCCCGATGCCGAGATATATTTCCTTATCGGCGGCACCCAGACCAACGCCACCGCCATCGACGGAATGCTTGAGAGCTACGAGGGCGTTATCGCCGCTACCACGGGACATATCAGTCTGCATGAGGCGGGCGCTATCGAATTTTGCGGTCACAAGGTCATAGAGCTTCCCGCCGAGAACGGCAAGCTGAAGGCGCAGACTGTCCGTGATTACCTCTCCGTTTTCCACGCAGACCCAACCAAGGAGCATATGGTATGGCCCGGCATGGTCTACATCTCTCAGTCTACCGAATACGGCACCATCTATTCTAAATCAGAGCTTACAGCCCTGCGTGAGGTCTGCGATGAGTACGGCATCCGTCTATATATGGACGGAGCGCGCCTCGCCTACGCGCTGGAGAGCGAAGGAAACGACCTGACCCTGCCCGACATCGCAGGGCTTTGCGACGCCTTCTACATAGGCGGCACCAAGTGCGGCACACTCTTCGGCGAGGCGCTGGTCTTCACCCGCCCCGGTGTAGTCAAGCATTTCTTCACCACCGTAAAACAGCACGGCGCACTCCTCGCTAAAGGCAGGATAAACGGAGTGCAGTTTGACACACTCTTTACCGACGGCCTTTACAGCGAAATAGGTCGCCACGCCATAGAAAAGGCATCTTACCTTAAGTCAGAGCTTAAGAAGAAGGGCTATTCCTTCTTTATCGACTCACCCTCAAATCAGATATTCGTTATAATCGACGACGATAAGCTCCCCACCCTCTCGGAAAAGGTAGAATACAGCTACTGGGAGAGGTATGACGCCACCCGCTCGGTCATCCGCTTTGCCACCTGCTGGGCAACGGAGGATGCGGATATCGAAGCTCTTTTAGAGCTCGTGTAAAGGTTTAAACCCCCGAGGAAGCATTATGCGAGAAACTAATATATTTTCAAAGAACAGTACCTTTCAAAAATTCGAAGTCCTTAAGACAAACCGTAATAAGCGATACAGATACAATGAATTCTTCGTCGAAGGCGTCAGAAGCCTTAAAGAGGCTGCCCTCAACGGCTGGAAGATCAAATCGCTGATATATGATAAAGACAACCTTTCAGACTGGGCAAAGGATATGATACGCACGGTTTCTACAGAGATGAACTACTGCCTCACACCGGAGCTAATGCGCGATCTGAGCGACAAAGAGGACACCTCCGAGCTAATGGCAGTAATAGAAATGCGGGAGGATGACCTAAACGGAATACAGCTTTCCGAGAATCCGTTCATCGTGCTTTTTGACCGTCCGTCCAATAAGGGCAACCTCGGCACCATGATCCGTTCATGCGATGCGCTCGGTGCGGATATGCTGATCATCACCGGGCACGCCGTTGACCTTTATGACCCCGATGTTGTCGTGTCCGCTATGGGCTCGTTCTTCAATATGCCGGTGGTCAGGATCGCCGACAATAACGAGCTATTCGACTACATCAAAAAGCTGAAGGCGAAGCATCCGGACTTCACCGTGATCGGAACAACGGCTCACAAAGAAAACCCCGTGTACTCTATAGACCTGACATCCCCTCTTATGCTTATGATGGGCAACGAGACCATGGGATTAAATAAAGCCTTTAAGGAATATTGCGATCTGCTCTGCACCATACCTATGGCAGAGGGGTCTTACGCATCATCCTTCAACGTAAGCTGTGCGGCGTCTATACTGATGTATGAGATAACAAGACAACGAAAATTAATAGTATGAAATATTTAAAAACGTTCAACTTCCCAAGTGAATATCAAGAAATCAAATTCATAGAGAATCAAAAGCTCACCTGCTATAACAACGAATATCCCTTCAAGATATTCTCACACAAGCAGCTATACAAGGTGGAGCTTGAGGATATCACCGTTTTTTACGGCGGTAACGGCTCGGGGAAGACCACCCTCTTAAATCTGATCGCAGAGAAGGCGGGAATACGGCGGCACTCGGACTTTAATAACAGCCCCTTCTTCAGCACCTTTGTGGATATGTGTCAGATATATTCTTCACCTATCCCCAGAGAGAGCGAAATACTCTCCAGCGACGACGTCTTCGACTATGTGCTGGATGCACGCCGGGTGAACGAAGGTATCGACCGCCGCAGGGACACCGTACTAGATGAGAGAATGGAGATGATAAAGTTCGGTGACAGACAGCTCCACGGCCTGAGCGACTACGAGCGGTGGAAGGAAGTAATGGACGCACAGTCGAGAAAGGTCTCAAAATCTCAGTACGTTCGCGACCGCGTGGACAGAAACGTGGATATGTACTCTAACGGCGAGACCTCAATGAAGTACTTTACCGACCATATCGACAAGAATGCTCTCTACCTCTTAGATGAGCCTGAGAACAGTCTGTCTATAGAATTCCAGATAGATTTAGCTAAATATATAGCGGACTCCGCCCGCTATTTCGGCTGTCAGTTCGTTATCTCCACCCACTCCCCTATACTCTTATCCATGGCGGGAGCGAAGATATACAATCTGGACGAAAATCCCGTCACTCTGCAAAAATGGACGGAGCTACCTAACGTAAGGAAATATTTTGATTTCTTTATGGAGCATAAAAATGAGTTTGATTAACTATTGACAATTTTTTCACAATGTGATATACTGTAGTCACAAGAGAACCCCTGACATTAAGTTTTTGGATTTTCAATTCAAATTCTGCCTGAAAGGTGTTACCGAATACGCACTATGCTGTAACTATGCTTTTTTCGGTCGCCTTTGGGCGACCGAATTTTTATTTTGAGGTAAGCATGAGTACACGAGTAGCTGTAATGGGAATAATCGTTGAAAAAAGAGAGTCGGCAGAGCCCTTAAACGCCCTGCTTCACGAATACGGAGAGTACATCATCGGCAGGATGGGTATTCCCTACAAGAAATGCGGTATCAACATTATCTCCATCGCCATAGACGCACCGCAGAACGCTATCTCCGCCCTCTCGGGCAAGATAGGCAATCTGGACGGTGTCAGCGTCAAGACGGCGTACTCCAACATCGAGAATGAATGATAATTTACTTAATATCATAGATAAATTAGAGCGAACGCATTCTCTGTCCCTTGAGGAATATGAGTTTCTCATTACAGAGCGGGATGACGAGGCGGCAGAGCTTTTACGAAGCAAGGCAGAGGCCGTGCGGCAGAGTGTCTACGGCAAGGACGTGTATATCCGCGGGCTTATCGAGGTCAGCAACGTCTGCCGAAACGACTGCCTTTACTGCGGTATCCGCCGCTCGAGCAAAGGCTGTGAGCGGTATAAGCTCACGAAGGAGCAGATACTTGAGTGCTGCAACGAGGGATACTCCCTCGGCTTTCGCACCTTCGTCCTGCAAGGAGGCGAAGGCTCATATAAGGCAGAGGAGATAGCCGAAATCGTTAAAGAGATAAAGGCGCTCTATCCCGACTGCGCACTGACCCTCTCTCTTGGTGAATACTCATATGAAGAATACCGACTGATGCGTGAAGCGGGGGCAGACAGATACCTGCTCCGTCACGAAACGGCGGATAAAGAGCACTATGAGAGGCTCCACCCCTCTTCCCTTTCCTTTGATAACAGGATGAGGTGCTTACGCGACCTAAAGGCGCTGGGCTTTCAGGTGGGATGCGGCTTTATGGTAGGCTCGCCCTATCAAGAGCCACGGCACTTGGCGAAGGACCTAAAGTTCATCGAGGAGTTTTCCCCCGAGATGTGCGGCATAGGGCCGTTCATACCGCAGAAGGACACGCCTATGGGCTCCTTCCCTGCGGGAAGTGCCGATCTGACGGTATATCTGCTCTCCATAATCAGGCTGATAAAGCCCACGGTACTGCTCCCCGCCACCACGGCGCTGGGCACCGTCGAGGAGGGCGGCAGAGAACGGGGGATAATGGCAGGTGCTAACGTAGTCATGCCCAACCTCTCACCCCTATCCGAGAGGAAAAAATACGCATTATACGACAATAAGCTCTATAGCGGTGACGAATCTGCCCAAGCGGTAGAGAGCCTAAAGCGCAGTATGGAAAAGATAGGCTACAAAGTAGTTACTGCAAGAGGAGATCATATAAACAAAAGCTAAACCGTTAATACGGGAGCTCCTTCCGTCTTCGCCTTACGGCGAAGCCACCTCCCTCCCCGAGGGAGGCCGGTGCAAAAGTCAACAATTCATAACGAGGTAAATAAAATGGCAAAGTACGATCCTAAATCATTAAAAGCAGAAGAATTTATCAACAACGAGGAGATCCTCGAGACTATCAAGTACGCAGAGGAGAATAAGAACAACGTTGAGCTCATCGACGCTATCCTTGAAAAGGCGCGTCCCAAGAAGACGGAGGACGGCATCCACTGCGAGGGACTTACTCACAGAGAGGCTTCGGTGCTCCTGGCCTGCGACATCCCCGAGAAAGTGGAGGAGATGTACCGTCTGGCAGAGCATATCAAGCAGTCCTTCTACGGCAACCGCATAGTTATGTTCGCGCCCCTCTACCTTTCCAACTATTGCGTAAACGGATGTGTCTACTGCCCCTATCACTTAAAGAATAAGCACATCGCGAGAAAGAAACTGACCCAAGAGGAGGTCAGAGCCGAGGTCATCGCTCTGCAGGATATGGGGCACAAGCGCCTTGCTATCGAGGCGGGCGAGGACCCCGTAAACAATCCTATCGAGTATATCCTCGAGTGTATCAAGACCATCTACTCGGTACACCACAAGAACGGCGACATCCGCCGTGTTAACGTGAATATCGCCGCTACTACCGTAGAGAACTACCGCAAGCTGAAGGAAGCGGGCATCGGCACCTACATACTCTTCCAGGAGACATACCACAAGGAAAGCTATCTGGAGCTTCATCCCACAGGCCCCAAGCACGACTACGACTATCACACCGAGGCTATGGACCGCGCCATGGAGGGCGGCATAGACGACGTGGGTCTGGGTGTGCTCTTCGGCCTTGAGAAGTATAAGTATGAGTTCGCAGGTCTCTTGATGCACGCCGAGCACTTAGAGGCTGTACACGGAGTAGGCCCCCACACCATCAGCGTGCCCAGACTGAAGCGCGCGGACGACATCGACCCCGATCAGTTTGACAACGGCCTTGCGGACGACATCTTCGAGAAGATAATCGCCTGCATCCGTATCGCAGTTCCCTACACGGGTATGATAATCTCCACCAGAGAGAGTCAGGAGGTACGCGGACGCGCTCTGCGCCTTGGCATCTCCCAGATAAGCGGCGCTTCCCGCACATCCGTTGGCGGCTACACTGAGGAGGAGCGCCCCCACGACTCCGAGCAGTTTGACGTCTCCGACCAGAGAACTCTCGACGAGGTGGTAAGATGGCTCATGGAGCTTGACCACATTCCCTCCTTCTGCACCGCGTGCTACCGCGAGGGCAGAACGGGCGACCGCTTCATGGCCCTTTGCAAAAACGGACAGATACAGAACTGCTGTCACCCCAACGCCCTTATGACCCTCACCGAGTTCCTGGTGGACTACGCAAGCGAGGAGACCAAGAAGATAGGCTTCGAGCTTATAGAGCGGGAGCTCGGCAACATCCCCAAGGAAAAGGTACGCGGTATCGCAGAGCAGAATATCAAGGATATTAAGAACTCTAACCGCCGCGATTTCAGGTTTTAACTATGGGACTAAACGAACAGGTATCCGCAGAGAGATTACATATCGGCTTTTTCGGGCTTCGCAACGCGGGGAAATCCAGCGTGGTAAACGCCGTGACGGGTCAGGCACTCTCCCTGGTATCCGAGGTAAAGGGCACCACCACCGACCCCGTTAAAAAGGCTATGGAGCTGCTGCCCTTAGGCCCCGTGGTGATAATCGACACCCCCGGTATCGACGACGAGGGTGAGCTTGGTCTTATGCGAGTAAAGCGTGCTATGCAGAGCTTAAATCAAGCGGACCTTGCCGTGCTTGTGGCTGATAGCACCAAGGGCTTATCCGAGCAGGACGAGATGCTGATAGCGTCATTTAAGCAGAAGAAGATACCCTATATTATCGCATATAATAAATCAGATCTTTTAGAGAGCGTGCCCAAGGCGGGTGAAAACGAGATATTTATCAGCGCCCTTACGGGTGATGGTATAAACGACCTTCGCGAGAGGATGGCACACCTCGTTAAGACCGAGCAGTCGGGCAGAAGGCTGGTAGCAGACCTTATCGCCCCCGGTGACATAGTGGTGTTGGTGGTGCCTATCGACGAGTCCGCACCCAAGGGTAGACTGATACTGCCCCAACAGCAGACTATCCGCGATATTCTTGATGCAGGTGCTATCGCCGTGGTAGCAAAGGACACGGAGCTTACCGCGACACTTGAAAAATTAGGGACGAAACCCGCCCTCGTTATCACCGACTCACAGGCTTTCGGCAGGGTAAGCAAAATGGTGCCTGAGGATATACCCCTGACCTCCTTCTCCATCCTCTTTGCAAGGTACAAAGGAGACTTGGCAGGTGCGGTGGCAGGTGCGGCGGTGTTGGATACCCTAAGCGACGGAGACCGCGTGCTTATCTCCGAGGGATGCACCCATCACCG
>JAZQCR010000081.1:0-5720 GCA_045546375.1 Eubacteriales bacterium
GATAGTGTCATCCCTTACGATCTTTTGTATTTCGCATAGTATCTCATAGCATTTTCCGTTTACTATCTTAACAAGCTCCTCAGCCTCGAAGCTGCAATTCACTTGAATGTCCCCGCCCCTCACTGCGGCAAGTAATAATTCTTCCAATAAGGTATGCATAACTTCCTCCGAAATTAAAAAAGTGCGTGGCAAGCCACGCACCGAAAAACGCATGGCTCATTTGCTGCGACACAAACTGAATTACATTTCCAAAGCATGTAATACCGAGCATGCATTTTTACCATAGTAAAAATACGCGCTTTGAAAATATAATATTCAGTTTATGTCGCAAGTAAATTATACCACACCGAGAAAGTTTTGTAAACAGTGTTTTATCTTATAGCAGAGAAGTTTCCTGTCATCCTGAGCGGAGGCGTAGCCGTAGTCGAACCCCAAAGGGGCGACCGAAGGTCGGGATCTATGACGGCAGCCGTAAAGGGTTTAGGGCTACCGCATCAGCCCCTTCCACCACCGGGAATTGAATCTTATTATAGAGATATTATATCATCTCCGGCGGTCCCCCTCCCACCACTCATGGGGGAGGTGCAAAAACGACAGAGATAAAATAGTATCTCTGTCGAAAATATATTTCTCCCCTTTACAGGAGTTCTGAAGGGGGTGTGGGGGAAACTCTTGCAAGAGTTTCCCCCACAATATTATATATGCGAAAATCTCTTATAAGCCTCAAGATCGGCATGCATCAGCATCCATTCAAGCTCGGCGTCGCCCATAACAGTGGTACGGCCGTCAGCGTAGAGGGCGTCGATCTCCTCTTTCATCTTCAGGATAAAGGGAGCGCGCTTATCCACGGCGATGCCGCGTTCCTCCAGGCGGTAGAAGCGGTTGAGCCAGTGGGCGATGCCCGCCACGCCCGAGTGAGCGTCCACGGCAACGGAGGCAGGACGGCCCAGGATCTTAGCGGTATTGAAGATATTATATATCTCCTCGTCCTTAAGAAGCCCATCCGCGTGGATACCCGCGCGGGTGACGTTAAAGTCACGGCCCACGAAGGGGGTGCGGGGAGGAATCTCATAGTTAAGAACGTCCTCGAAGTAGCGGCCTATCTCGGTGATGACCGAGAGGTCCATACCGTCGGTGGTACCGCGCAGGGAGGCATACTCGATAGCCATAGCCTCAAGAGGGCAGTTACCGGTTCTCTCGCCTATACCCAGCATAGAGCAGTTAACGCCGGAGGCGCCGTAAAGCCAAGCGGTAGAGGCATTGGTGACCACCTTATAGAAATCGTTATGACCGTGCCACTCAAGCATATCCGAGGTGATGCCCGCATAGTGCTGCAGACCGTACATAATACCCTGCACGCTTCGGGGCAGAGCCGCACCGGGATAGGAAACGCCGTAACCCATAGTATCGCAGGCACGGATCTTGATGGGGGTGCCGTACTCGTCGCCCAGCTCCTTCAGGGCGGTAGCGAAGGGCACCACGAAGCCGTAGAAATCGGCGCGGGTGATATCCTCGAAGTGACAGCGGGGACGAATGCCGTGCTCCAGAACCGAGCGCACCACCCCTATGTACTTATCAAGGGCTCCCTTACGGGTAAGGCCCATCTTATTATAGATATGATAGTCCGAGCAGGAAACGAGAACGCCTGTCTCCTTGATGCCAAGCCCCTTGACCAGGTCAAAGTCCTTTTCCGCGGCGCGTATCCAGCTTGTGACCTCGGGGAACTCATAGCCGAGAGCCATACACTCCTCCACGGCGCGTCTGTCCTTCTCGGTGTAGACGAAGAATTCACTCTGGCGTATGATACCCTTAGGGCCGCCGAGACGGTGAAGCTTCTTGAAAAGCTCCACTATCTGCTCCACCGTAAAGGGGGAGGTAGACTGCTGACCGTCGCGGAAGGTGGTATCTGTTATCCAGATCTGCTCGGGCATATTGATAGGCACTACGCGGTGGTTAAAGGACACCTTGGGGATGGAATCGTAGTCAAAAAGGTTGCGGTAGAGCTGCGGGCTCTCCCGCTCCTGCAGGCTGTACTTATACGCCGCCTGCTCGAGTAGGTTTGTATGGTCAGAGAAGAAAAGCTCTCTTGCCGGATCGTGTTCGTTGTGATGTGACATAGCATTCATTCCTTATAGTAATTACTTGACAAAATATAGTTGCTCGCCTCTCCCCGCTTGTAGCCGTAGTCGGAGAGCTCCTTAAAACGGGCGAGGTCGGGCTCGGGCACGAAGGAGTCTATCAGCTCTCCGTCCTTATAGTAGCCGTCGGCGTTCAATACCGAATAATCGGAGAAAATGACGTAGCCCTCGTAGTCGGGGGACAGGATATCATTTCCCAGAGTGTATTCCGGCCCCTTAAGACCCATGAGATTAACGAGGGTAGGAAGTACGTCCGTGTTGGCGCAGTATTTGTCCACGGTCGTAGGGGTATAGCCGCCGCCCTTGGAGTAGATGAAGAAGGGCACACGCTGTCTTAGGTTTTCGTCATCCCCAAGCTCACGGCTCTTGGTCTCGTCGGACAGGCCGTAGCAGTAGTGGTCGGTGGCGCAAACGAAGACGGTGTCCTCGGGGCAGGCCTCTATAAGCTCCTTGAGCGCCCTGTCGGTGATGCGCGCCTTTGCCCGCAGGCAGTTAAGATCCTCGGAATTATCCTTTAGCTCACCCCTATCCACCAGCTCTCTGTAAGCATACTTGGTGAGGCCGTCACCGTAGTGATAGGGCAGATGGGCGGAATAGGTAATGAAGAAATTAAAGAAGGGAGCGTCCTTTTCTTCCCCGAGGAAGTCCGAGAGCAGCTCAGGGGTCCTCGTTAAGTAGGTATCAAAGGCAACGTCATAGGCCGAGCCGCCGTAGTCGTAGAAGGAGTAGTACTTTTCGTACCCGAGGGAATTATGTAGCTTCTCACGGCTATAGAAGGAGCCGTAATTTTCGTGATAGGAATTTACCCTGTAGCCGCCGTCCTTAAAGAGGTTAGGCAGGCTGTACTTATAGTCGTTATCAAAGTAATTGTACACCGCCTTACCGTTGGTAGGGGTGATGATGCCCGTATTCAGGGCAAATTCGTTTGAGAAGGTGGCGCCGTCACCGTAAAGTGGCGCATAATAATTAGTAAAATTTATACCCTCGCTCATCATCATATGGATAGTGGGGGTATTCTCCTCATTATAGATAGCCAGGTAGTCCATACTCTCAAGCATAACGAGCACCACGTTCCTGCCCTCGAAAAGCCCCGTCCATTGGTTTTCGGCGGGTTTAGCGCCGTACTCCCCGAAAAAGTCGTCCACCTTCTGCCTCTGGGATGTGGCATCGGCAAAGGCAGGCGCCAAAAAGCAGTTATAGAAATCAAGGGAGAGGTACTGATAGTAGCCTGCCATATCGAGGCACGCCTTCTTATCCAGATAGGAGTCGTAAACGTACCTTGCGTTGTTTTCGGGAGTCCAGGTAAAGCCCGAGAGGGGCATACCCACGCCAAAGGGCAAAACGAACTGAATACAAAGGAAGATGCAGAGAAGAAGGGCGCAGGTCTGTATGCGGAAGCGCCGCTTCACCGTAGGAATGCGGCCTATGAGCACGGTCACGGCAACGCCGAAGAGCATAAGGGCAAAAAGCACCGTGAGCTGAGCAGGGCCCATCTTCTCAAAGACAGAGGAGGCGTAATCGGTGCCCTCACCTGCATTTCCGAAGGAGGAAAAGGAGATGGGCTTACCGAAGAAGGCGAAAAACACGTATTGCGCAAAGCCGTAGATAAGAAGGAGCATATACAAGGCGCAGTAAGCTATCCTGCGTGCCGTGGAGGGCAACAAAAGAAGCGCCGTGGTGATAAAGACAGACCAAAAAGCAGAGAAAAGTAAGGAGATAGGCTTCGGCTGTATATGAAGAAGCAGATCCACAAAGAGGGGTATGAGGAAAAAGGACACCGCGGTCAAAAGGGCGAGAAAGAGCGCAGAAAGAGAAAGGCGGTTTTTCCGTCCTTCCCGAATGATCCCCTCCCGTACAAGCCGTACAGGGTCGCTATTTACCGTATTTTTCGTATTTTTCTCTCTTGTGTTCATAATAATAACAGTATTTCAGCATATTATATCACAAAAAATAAAAATATGCAATATTTTATAGAGGCACGCCTTTCGGCGTGCCTCGCACTTACGCAATATCCTTTAGGTCGATAGAGTCCTTGTCCACCCTGTCTCCGTCGTAGACCTCGTAGTCGATGGTCTCGTACAGGTACACCTCGTGGAGCTCGGTGCCCGTGGTAGTCAGTCGGTCGCCGCGGTCAAAGTCCTCGGCGGTGATGGGTCTGGAGTAGACGTTCAGGAACTGATTCACCACCTCTACACAGCCCTTCTCCAGAGTCATACAGTGACCCTTGAAGTACTTGGTGGGCATGGTGACCATCTTCAGGGAGTCCATATCCACCGAAAGGGCGTTGGTACCGAAGTAGATACAGTCGGTAAGGGAGATATTGGTGGTGACGTTCTCATAGGCAAACTCGATAAGACCCTTGAGGGTATCCGCCGTGAAGTCCTCCTTCACCTGCTTGAAAAGTGCCGTGAGAACGATCTTCTGCGCGTTCATACGGCTGTAGTCCGCGTCCACGTAGGTCTTACGGTTTCTTACCATACACATGGCCTGATAACCTGTGAGGGTCTGCTCGCCGGGATAAAGGTCGATAAAGAGGTTCTGCTCGGGGTCAGAGTACTTCATACGCGAGGGCACGTTTACACGAAGCCCGCCGAGCTCGTCGATAAGGCTCTGGAAGCCCGCAAGGTCGATAAGCACGTAGTAGTCTATCTTCACCGCGTAGCTTTTCTCGATGAATTCGCAGAGGCCGATGCGCTCATCCGTTCCCTCCATACCGTCCACGCGGCGCTCCGAGGCACTGCCCGAGCCGCCGTTATATGCGGCAGAGTAGATGGAATTTATCTTATTGAAATTGTAGCCCACGTCGATGTAGGTGTCTCGCGGTATCTGCACCACGTTGATCTGACCGTCACCAACACGGTACTGTACCAGCATAAGGGTGTCGGTGTTGTTGCCGAGGCCGTCGTTAACACCCGCTATAAGGAAGTTGAAAACGTCCTTTTCGTGCCGATCCGCGTCGTCGATGATGGGCATATCGTCGTCCGACCAGCTGCTGCCCCCTTGAACCTCGGGACGGAAAAGGTCAACGATGGCAGTACCGGGATCCTTCATAAGGGAGCCCAGCCAACCCATAGGGTCGGCCTTTACGGTGCCGTTGAAAAGGCAGAGCATACCGAAGGTGAGTATCAGCAGGCTGAGGAGCATTATAAGCGCGGTGAGAAGCACCTTCCATAAGGAGAAACGCCTCTTCACGGGCTCCTCCTCTATAGAGCGCAAAGCTCTGACAGCGCGGGGACTGCCCGCGGGTCTTTGTCTGAATTGTCCGTTTTGTCTGTTTTGCGGGCGTCGTCCGCCCGGAGTGTTATTGTTCACTTTTAGTACCTGTAACTATTAGTTTGCCGAAGGCAACATCATTGCGCCAGCGGCGCACATCATTGGCGAAGCCCACATCATTTGCCGAAGGCAACATCATTGCGCCAACGGCGCATTATTTGTTCGGATCCATTAAAGGGAAATAAGCTATCTCCCGCACCTCCACCTTCGGGGGAGGTGGCACGGCGCAGCCGTGACGGTGGGGGCAAAACATCCGCGAAGCGGATATATCATATTTGCCGAAGGCAACATCATTGCGCCAACGGCGCA
>JAZQCR010000082.1:0-10858 GCA_045546375.1 Eubacteriales bacterium
ACGCTGACGCATACCGCCGGAAAGCTCGTAGGGGTACTGCTTCATACGCTTCATAGGCTCGTTTATGTTTACGAGTCGAAGCATCTCAACGGCTCTTTCGTAAGCCTGCTTCTTATTTCTCGGGGTATGAAGTCGAATAGCCTCGATAAGCTGGTGACCGATGGTGTAAGTAGGATTAAGAGAGGTCATAGGGTCCTGGAAGATGATAGAAACCTTGTTACCTCTAACGTTCTTCATAACTTTTTCACCGGCGCCGATCAGCTCCTGTCCGTCAAGAACAACGGTAGAGGAAGGGTCGATCATAGCGTTAGGTGCGAGTATCTGAAGGATGGAATATGCAGTAACTGACTTACCGGAGCCAGACTCACCGACTATACCGAGAACCTTACCGTGATCCAGATTAAAGGATACACCGTTAACTGCCTTGACCTCGCCTGCATCAGTAGCAAAGGAAGTGCGCAGATTTTTAACTTCAAGTAATGCCATTTATCTTCGCTTCCTTTCTTATCTGTTGAGCTTGGGGTCAAATGCGTCACGAAGACCGTCGCCGAAGAGGTTCAGGGAAAGAACGATCAGCGAAATTACCGTAGCGGGAATGACCAGTCTATAGGGGTATGAGTAGATACCGTTAAGTGCGTCGGAGGCAAGAGAACCAAGGGAGGGCATGGGCGCGTTAACACCGAGTCCTAAGAAAGAAAGGTAACTCTCGGTAAAGATTGCACTGGGTATCTGAAGTGCGGTGGATATAATGATCACACTAATGCAGTTAGGCACTAAATGTTTTGAGATGATCCTGCCGCTCTTAGCGCCGGAGGAACGCGCAGAGAGAACGTACTCTTGTTCGCGCAGAGAGAGGATCTGTCCGCGTATCAGTCGGGACATGGAGACCCAATAGAGCAGGCCGAATACAATGAATAAGCTGATAATGTTACTGCCTATTTTTTCAAGTACGGTTCCTGCTATTGCGTCACCTAAGACCTCCTTAAGTACCGAAGCCAGAAGGATGACCATAAGCATATCCGGAAGAGAATAGATGATATCTACTATTCGCATGATGATCAGATCCACCTTGCCGCCGCAGTAGCCGGAGATAGAGCCCACAAGCATACCGATGATAAGAACGATGATGCTGGCGAATAAACCTACCGCAAGTGAAACGCGCATACCGTATACGACACGGATAAGGTAGTCTCTGCCCTGGTGGTCGGTACCGAAGATGTGGGGGAAGATCTTTTCTCCGCCACCCTCATAGCTGTCAAAGCGTATGATGCGATAACCTTCAACACCCTCGAAAAGAGCAACGTCGTTTTTGACGCGTTTCGTGTTGTTGAACAGATCGGTCTCCCATACCCAGTCACTGGCAGTATAGTCATCGCCGAAGAGCTTATGCTTGGCCTTGCTGTGCTGGTCAAACTCAACTCCTTCGGGCAGGGACATCTTTAGTTTGGCAAAGGATTCAGAGCTTACCTCACTTGAGGTGATTTCATCGTAAAGCTCTTCTGCCTTTTCTTTAGTCTTGCTTCTGTCGTCATCATAAGCACTATAGGGAAGGAAAATGATGTCAACGTTAGCGGTTCCGTGCATCCTCTCAAGCTCGGTCCCGCCGTACCTCATCGGGGATACGTTGTTGTAGGAAGCGTCCATTCTACCAAATTTATCCATTCCCAGGAACTGGTCGTATCCGTACGGCCAAAACAGAGGTAGTAAAATACATATAAGAACGAGAAAAACTATTACGAAAAAGCTGATCGTTGCTATCTTGTTTTTGAGTAATCGCTTTACACCATCCTTAAAGAATGTGGATGGCGGTCTCATTTGAACTAAATATTCTTTATCTTTTTCTGTTGCGGGGATAAAGGCATCCACGTCAACGTGCATACTGAACGGTGTCTTTTTCATAGTGGATACTCCTTTACTCCAGATTGATGCGAGGGTCGACGATCTTGTACATAATATCGCCGATAAGGTTCATAACAACGATAAGGATCGCAAGAACGATGGTGGTTCCCATAACCATAGGATAGTCACGGTCGGTTATACTGCTGACGAAGGTACGGCCAATACCGGGAACTGCAAAGATCTTTTCGATTACAAGAGAACCGGTAACGATGTAAGCCAGCATGGGCCCGAAATAAGTGATAACAGGTGTGAGGGAATTCTTCAGCGCGTGCCCGAAGATTATCTTTGGACCGGAAACGCCCTTTGCTTTAGCGGTTCTTATGTAATCCTGACCGAGAACATCCAGCATTGATGAACGTGTTAGACGGGTAATATAAGCAGTTGGATAGAGTGATAATGAGATTATTGGCAAAACAAGTCCGCCTGCTGAGGCGCCGTTAGCAGGGAACACCTGCATCTTAACGGCAAATATCAACAATAGCAGCGTACCCATAATAAAGGAGGGCATGGATACGAATGCCGTTGTCACGACCATGATAACACGGTCGATGATCTTGTTTCTTCTGAGGGCGGCGACTGAGCCAAGGATAACACCGGTGAAAAGTGCAATGAATGCTGCGGCAACTCCAAGCTTTGCAGAGGTCTTCATTCCGTCAGCAATAATATCGATTACGTCACGGCCGCGGTTCTTGAGAGAAGGTCCGAAATCAAATTTAGTAACAACGTCCTTCAAATAAGTGGTATACTGTGTGAAAATAGGCTTGTCGAGTCCGTATTTTGCCTTAAGAGCTGCCTCCGCCTCAACAGAGAGAGCCTTCTCACTTGCGAACGGACCGCCGGGTACTGCGTGCATTACAAAGAACGTAACTGTAATGACGACCCATACGGTGAGCAACGCAAGTAAAATACGCTTAAGTATGTACATCAATGTTTTCGGATTCATATCAACCTTTCCTTTCAACCGTAAACTTACACATGTGAGGCGCGACATTGCGATTGCTTCGCAATCGCAATGAAAAGGGGATCCCCTTTTCTAAAAATATATTATTTATCAAAGAATAACGTAGCAGTGCTTCGTATGTGTATGTATATTTACGTATTATTTTACTATTTTTTTGATGATATGTCAAGTTTAAAATTGCAGAATGTGTAAGTTTAAGAATGATTTTGACAACAAAATACGATACTTTGTTACTCTTTTGTCAATCTACTAATATTTTCAAAAGCACTTGAAATATATTTTTCGGTGTGTTATAATACATCAGTAAAAGCCGGTATGTTGGAATTGGCAGACGAGGCGGACTCAAAATCCGTTGCTGGCGACAGCGTATGGGTTCAAGTCCCATTACCGGCACCAAAAATCCCGTTCACGTAAGTGGGCGGGATTTTTACTTTTTACCTCTTACCTCTTCACTCTTACCTCAGCCAAAATTCCTTACGGGATTTTTGGGAAGTAATAGGTAATAAGTATTTTTGCAAGGCTCCGCCTTGCTCTTTTTGTTTTATAGTGGTATAATTGTTTTGTGAAAGGTGGTAATAATATGGCTGATAGTCCGTTGATTATAAAATCTAAAGAGTTTGCTTTGCGGATAATTAAGGTTTGCAACTATGTAAAACAAACTAAAAAAGAAAGTGTTCTCACAAATCAACTTATCCGTAGTGGTACAAGTATTGGTGCCAATATTCGCGAAGCGTTTTATGGACACGGAACTGCCGACTTTATTGCCAAACTTCAAATTGCACTTAAAGAATGTTCTGAAAGCGAGTATTGGTTAGAACTTTTAATCGAAAGCGGTTATTTTGACAATAACGATATTTTAGATAAGTGTGTTGAGGTTAAGAAGTTACTTGTTACGTCAATAAATACTGCTAAAAGTAAGTTGAAGAAATAACTCAAGGAGGTGAAACGAATGTACAAATCAAAAATGATGATTGTGATGCGTCGGGATTTAAAGATGCGTAAAGGTAAAATAGCGGCACAAGCAGGTCATGCTTGTATCGATGCTATCTTGATGGCTCTGAAAAAGGAAGGACGCCTTAATGATTTTGAAATGACTATAGATGGTCTTGTTTTGAAAAATATAGACAAGTCTAATTCTCCTTTGTCTGATTGGTTTTTATATGGTTGTGCTAAGGTATGTGTTTATGTCGATTCTGAAGAGTCTTTATTGGATATAGCACAAAAGGCGAAAGAAAAGGGAATTATCGCCGCTGTCATTACTGATGCAGGAATGACAGAATTTCACGGTGTTCCAACAAAAACTTGCCTTGCTTTAGAACCTTTGCCAGCTAATATTGCTAACGAGTTGACAGGGAATTTACCGCTTTATTAAATGATAGGTTTAGAAAATTTTTTTAAAAGTTAATATCTAAAGAAAAACAGGTTTTTCGACGGTTCCATTTTGAGTGTCGGCACCATATGACCGATCTTAATTGATACATCAGTATCAGTTGGGGTCGGTTATTTCGTGCTGTTTTATCATTTGTACTATTTTATATATTAAATGATTGGTTTTTTCTTCAAAGTATTGAAATTAATCATTAAAGTGATATAATAATTAGATACAGTAGTAATTTGGGAGAAATATAGTTTGGACACTAAGGATTTAAAAAAATTAAACAGAAAACAGTTGCTTGAACTTTTGTTGGAACAGACAAAACGCGTAGAGGAGCTTGAGGAGCTTTTGCGTATTGCGGAGGATAAAATGAACGAAAGGATCCTGGCAGAAACCGAGGCGGGCTCCATTGCCGAGGCTGCTCTCAGGCTTAACGGTGTTTTTGAGGCAGCTCAGGCCGCTGCCGATCAGTACGTTGCAAACGTAAAACGAATGACGGATCTGAAAATGCGTATAAAAAATGTAAACGGTGAACAGGATGGATAAAAAAACCGATTTAAATAATGGCACTTTGCCGTCTGTTGGCGCTATTGAGACGGAGTTAAAGCGCGAAAGATACAAAAGACGTTACAAACGCATACTTAAAAGCACCGTTTATGCTCTGATCATAGTTGCGGCAGTCGCTGTACTGATCGCAACCCTGATCCTACCTGTGCTTCAGATCTCGGGTACAAGTATGGAACCGACTCTTCACGACGATGATATCGTAGTACTTATTAAGAGCAAGGAGCTTAAGCGCGGTGATCTGTGCGGCTTCTATTATTCCAATAAAATACTTATTAAACGCGTGATCGCACTGCCCGGTGAGGTGATATCGATAGATACCGAGGGCAACGTGGTCGTTAACGGAGAGGAACTGAACGAACCGTACGTATCAGAGAAGGGGCTCGGTGAATGTGACGTTGAGTTCCCCTTTGAGGTGCCTGAGGGTGAGTACTTTCTTATGGGTGACCACCGTCAGACATCTATAGACAGTCGCAGTTCGGTCATCGGGTGTGTTGCCCGGGATGAAATTATAGGTAGGATAGTATTTAAGGTTTGGCCTCTATCCGACTTTGGCTTTTTAGAATAAACTGATTTATAAATTAACAGAAAGGAGGGATAAATGTGACAAACCGAAGCATAACTGAATATACTCGTTTTGCTAATCGTACTGCAAAAGCTAAAAAGTATTTGTTGGCGGTTTTGCCTATTATCTCTCTTTTCGTGGTCATTGGAGTCTTCTGGTGGCTTAAGCTTATCGGAATTACTATGGCAGGCGAAGCATTCTGCGGCATGGAGGAGCACACCCATTTCAGAGAGTGCTTTGAAAAGGTCTTGGACTGTTCCGAGGAGCACGAGCACTCCGAAGAGTGTTATACATATAATTACATATGCGGAATGGACGAGCATATACATGACAGTACGTGCTATTCTGACATACACGCTGACGTTGAATCTGCCGAGGACTGGGAAGGTACATTACCGAATCTTTCCGAAGTTAACGGTCTGCCCGACAGGATCGTTGCGGTTGCCAAATCACAGCTTGGCTATACGGAAAGCAACCTGAACTTCCAGGTAGATGCGGAGCTTGTTCGCCGCGGATACACAAGATACGGTGAATGGTACGGCAATCCTTACGGTGATTGGTCAAATATGTTTACTGCATTTTGTTTAAGGTATTCGGGAGCTGACGGTTTTCCTGCCAACTCGGGAGCCGATGCCATGCAGTCCGATTGGGAAAGGGAAGGTATATTTTTTACTCCTGATGATTATTACCCTGTTACGGGAGACATAATTTTTCTTGATAAAAACAGTAATGGTGTCGCTGATTCTACGGCTGTCATCACCTCCGTTAACGGAACCGAGATTACTGTGATCGAGGGTGACGTTGATGGGGCTGTTGCTTCCGTTACATATTTTGAAGGAAGCACAGAGATCTTAGGCTACGGCTTGCTATCTCCCGCGAACAATGTACTGTTTATGGCAACGCCTTTAGATCTTACGACTGTTGCACAGTCAGTACCTTACAGTTCAAACATTTTTTCTTCGGCAGAGGACTTCCTTCTTTACACGGTTGGTACAGATGGAAATTATTATGCCATTGACGGTAATGCTAATGCCGTTAGAGTATACATCGACGATAACGGTAACGTTTCTGCTGACGTTGACGACCCGAATACTCTCTACTGGTCGTTTGAATACTGCGGTAATTATGATAACAGAACTACCTACTATATGCAGAACGTGGCGACCCGAATGTATCTGCATCCGTATATTAACAGTAGTACCGATAGGGGTGCGATATTATCAGGTAGATGGGAAACGGCTCTTTATCCAAGCGGCAATGGGGTGAAGCTCAGAGGTGCGCGGCAGAATGCATATGCAAGCCTTGCGACAAACTCTGTCTTTACCTGTATGGATAACCTGAATAACGGTTCTGTCTTCTATTTTGCAAAAGCTCCTGAACAGTGCGTAGTTTGGCTTGATGGAACAAACGGAGGGATTATGACTTACAGCGGATCCCTTGACAGAAACTATTTCCTGTTGCAGGGTAGCACCATGACTCTGCCGACCGAGTGGCAGTCGCCTGCAAAGTACAGTTATAAACTTCGCGGTTGGTACGACGTTGTTGCAAGAAAATACTATCTGCCCGGCTCGCAGGTGACGATCACTCAGGACACAGTATTCTACGCTGACTGGGTTGCCGCTACCTATGATATAGGTCGGTTTAATTCACATACGGTGAATACGACCTCCACCGGTGATTTCGTTACTGTCAAGGTATTTGACTACGGCTCGCTCTTTAACATTTTATCAGAATCTGTAAGTGTTAATATTACGTCCTCCGGTCATACCGAGACCTGGTCGTTGCTTACGTCGGGTAACAACCCCTATAACGGCGAACCTACTCTTGATTTCATCTTCAGAGACTGGGACCGCGGAAGTGAGGATATTTCTTATCCGCAGAATCACAATAATAAGAATAATCCGACCAGTGCGGGCTCTGTTTACAGCGGACTGTATACAGAAGAGCTGGGTGAGCTGCTGTTTGATCCCGACACTTCGTTTAACCCTTCTGACGGAAGCGGCGTAATCGGCAAGCAGTATCTCGGTGAGGGCGACCATCTCTTCCAGCTGATGACCGACCCTGAAAGTGAACACTACGGTTACTATTATTACGATTCTGACCGTAATGCTGCCTCATATAACCAAAGCGAAAACCGTTTTTACGTTTATAACTATCTTGAGTGTACAAAGGATTCTGCAACCAGTAACGATGCTGTCGGTAAGTATTCGGACTTCCTTCCTTTGAACTCTCCTTATGCCAATACCAACGGCAAAAACGTTGCGACGTATACCTATGACGGTACCTACGGAGAGTACGTCGGAACAAATCACTGTATGTACGATGCAAAGTACAGCGACAGTAATAACTCTCCTAACAACGTTGGTGCAAACTTCTGGTTTGGAATGAGTGTGGATATTGATTTCTACCTTCCGAACTCTCCCGGATATAGAGATGCTGACGGCACTTACGGAAACAAAGACCTCTATGGAAAGGATCTGCACTTCAAATTCAGCGGCGACGACGACGTTTGGGTCCTTGTTGACGGCGAGCTTGTTCTCGACCTCGGCGGTATACACGGTGTTGAAAGTGGTGACGTCAATTTTTCCAGCGGTATTGTTACTGTAAACGGAAGTCAATCCCGTACCATATACGAAATAGAACCCGGCGAGCACGTGCTCACCATTTACTATCTCGAGCGAGGAAGCTCCCGTTCCAACTGTGCTATCTACTTCAATCTGGCTCCCAGATTCGGTCTTGACATTCAGAAAGAGGACGTCCTTACCAGGGAAACCCTTGACGGTGCACAGTTCAGCGTGTTCACCGATCCTGAATGCACTGTTCCCGCAGAGCTTTGGGAAAACGAGGAGGCTCATAACAATTCCGAGGCTCCTACAAACGTTTTCACCGTTGAAAACGGTGTTGCGAAAATCTGGGGCTTTGGTGCAGGTAATACGTACTACATCAAGGAGACTGCCGCGCCTGCGGTTGAAGGCTATGACCTTGCCAGGGGTATCATTTGCCTTACCTTTGACAAAAAAGGTGTTGCGACCTTCACTATTGAAATCAAAGAAGAAACCAATGAGTTCGGTGATCCTATAGACGTTTCCAACGGATTTACCGTCTACGGCTTTAAGATCGATGAAGACACGAAAAAAGCCTTCATTATCGTTACCAATGCACAGGATTGGGTAACTGAAACCACTACGGTACAGGCCATCAAGAAGTGGGATGATGATATTGATCATTCGGGTGATTACGTAACGGTCTATCTGACGGTCACCGACCCCGACGGTACAGTCAGAAGAATTCGCGAGATAGTTCTCGGCGATGAGAATGACTGGAACTACGTATGGACGAGTCTGCCTAAATATTATTCGGACGGTGTAACCGAGGTTAAGTACGGAATTGAAGAAGCGTATAAATCGGGTTATCATGCCACTGTAGAGATGCTCAAAGAAGGGGACCTTAGCTCGGATACTTGGGCTGAAGCACTTACTTTCGAGAACGGAAAGGAATACATCCTGAAAACTAACAGCGGATGCCTTTCCACTACCTCAGCCTCTGCAAGCACTCTTATGTGGGTGGATGAGCAGACTGCCGCAACATACGATCTTGCACTGTGGACTGCGACTGTAAACGGAAATAATGTTATGTTTACCAACAGAGCGAGGCAGATCTTGAGCTTTAACTATTCAAGCTATAGCAGCAGCCGCTATTTTTACGCCACAAACTCACTTACGAGCTACCAGACCTTCGGTACAATAGATGCCGGAAATGGATTAAGGCTATACGTAGTCAGAAGCAATAGAAATTATTATTTCTCTTCTATCAATTCTAATAACCGTGGATCATCCACCACGTCTTCATCGTCTGCGGCTGTATTTGTGCCCATGACCCTTATAAGTGAGAGTGTTGAGATAATCGGCGAATCCGCATTCTTAGTCACGAATACGCCCCTTGATTCTGAGACGTCTCTCACCGTAAATAAGGTTTGGGACGTCGGAGAGAAGGGAAGCTCGGTGTATGAAAAAATGCAGATAACGGTTCAGCTATACGCCAACGGAGTGTTTACAGGACGAACCGTTACCCTCAATCTGCAAAACGGATGGTCGGCAACCTTCCTTGGCTTGCCATATATAGATAATAACGGTAACGTTATACAGTACACAGTTAACGAGCTTATAGACGCAAATGACTGGGTACCTATATACGGAGAGATCATCACTATAGAGGGCGATGACCCTACGTATATGACGACAATAACCAACAGTTACCGCCATAAGAGCGGTTACCTGCTTCCTTCAACAGGAGGCCACGGCAAATCCCCTTGGATATTTAGCGGTATGGCGATCATGCTTATATCGCTGATATATGGATACGTTTTGAGGCGTAAACGGAAAGGGGGGAATAGCAGTTAACCTCCTCACGGTAATTGATTACGCCGTGAATGTATCCCATAAACAAAGAAATAGAAAATTTTTAAGAAAGGACTTTGAAAAATGAAAAAGTTTCTTGCACTCGCAATGGTTGCTATGATGATCGTTGCAATGGCAGCACCTTCCTTCGCTGCAAACGAAGTTGGTACCATCACTATTAACGGTGTTGTTGCCGACACCACCTACGAGATCTACGAGCTCCTGGATCTCGAAAGCTATAACACCGCCTCCGGTGCTTATTCTTACAAGGTGAACGCAAATTGGAGCGGTTTCTTTGCAAGTGCCGAGGCTCTGGCTTACGTCAGCATCGATGATGCAGGCTACGTAACCTGGAAGAACGGTGACGACGCCGAGAGCGTGGCTGCTTTTGCAAGACTGGCGCTTGCTTATGCTGAGGCTAACGGTATTGATCCCGTTAAGAGCTCCGCTGTTCCCGGTGACTTTGTTACTAGCACCGATCCCGCAACAGAAGCTGTTACCGGCGTTTTCAGCGATCTTGAACTTGGTTACTACCTGGTTGACTCCACTGTCGGTGCACTCTGCGGTCTGACTACCACTAACCCCAATGCATTCATCAATGCAAAGAACGGTCTTCCTACCATCGATAAGCAGGTAGAAGAGGATTCTACCTCCCAGTGGACCGAGTCCAATACCGCTGACATCGGTCAGACTGTTAACTTCCGCGTTACCATCAACGTACAGGCCGGTGCTCAGAATTACGTTTACCACGATATTATGAGCAAGGGTCTTACCTTTGGCGGCGTTTCCAAGATCGAGCACGTTGTTCCCGGCAGCAACCTCACCGAGGAGATCGTCCTTGATCAGGACTACACTGTAGTTACCGGATCTACTGCCGACGACTGCACCTTTGAGGTCAACTTCGATGATGCCTTTGTTGCAGAGCTCGAAGCAAACGACAAGATCATCATCTACTACAGCGCTATGCTCAACCGTAACGCCGTTATCGCAGGTGAGGGCAACACCAACGAAGCATGGCTTGACTTTGGTGATGAACATCACACCAACCACGATACCACTATCACATACACTTATGAGATCGACATTATAAAGACCGA
>JAZQCR010000083.1:0-10275 GCA_045546375.1 Eubacteriales bacterium
CGTCACAGTGTTTTTATTTCCCGTCTGTAAAAAGGGATAAGCGAGCGCCATAGCCTGCGTCTGCGACGAAGCCACACCTTGCGTTCCCTTCCGTCTGTACGGTTTATCTCGTTATTGATATACCTTAATTCTCTTTGAAAAATACTTATACGTACTGCAAGCCATACAGCTACAGCAAACAGCAGTATGACCGCTATTACAATAAACAGCGGGTCCACGGTAATGCCGAATAATCTCATTTTTCCCTCGGGCATCGCGCCTTATGCTTACTTGTTCTTGAGTTCCGCTAAGATCTCACCCAAGAGCTCTTCCGTCGTAGGGGGCTTGGGCTTTGCGGCCTCCTCCGCCTTCCTTGCTTCCTCTTCTGCTATCTTCTTTGCGTTGATCTTGGCATTCATCTTGGCGATGAGCTTGATGACCACGAAAATGGAGAGAGCGATGATAAGGAAATCGATGACAGTCTGGATGAAAGCACCGTAAAGGATAGCGTTCTCGGGAACGAGAGTGCCGTCTGCGGCGAGCTCCGCCTCCTTCAGCACGTACTTTAAGTCCGCTAAGTCACTTCCGCCGGTGAGCAGACCGATGCAAGGGGTGATGATGTAGTTAACGAGACCGGTAACGATCTTACCGAAAGCACCGCCGATAACAACACCCACTGCCATGTCGATGACGTTGCCCTTCATGGCAAATTCTTTAAATTCCTTAAAAAACTTCATTACTTTATTCCTCCGGATAAGCAATATTAAATAGCTCGTTCATACGCTCCGCTTCACCCAAAAGATAGAGATGACCGAAGAGCGCCTCCATGCCCGTGGCACGGCGGTACTCGCCTACCGAGGCGCTTTTGGGAGCGGAAACGCCGTGGGCGTTCCTGCCGCGCTTGAATATGTCGGTCTCCGTCTCACTTAGGTGGGGGAGCAAACGCTCTACAGCCTCGCTCTGCACCTTGGCGGTGATATAAGCGCGGCAGAGGGCGTTCAGCCTGCCTACGTCGGTAATACCGCTTGAGAGCACGCGCTTACGCGCCAAAAGCTCGATAACGGCATCCCCGAGATAGGCTAAAGACAGTCCGTTAAGTTCACTCGACGATCTCACCGTAGCATGCTCCAAAAGCGCAAGCGGCGTTGGACTCGTCGGTGTCGATATGCATTGCAAGAGCGAAGTTAGGATGTACGCGGACTACTACGTTGTCGAAGATAAGTGCGCGCTCGGTGTCTACCTTTACCTTTACGATCTGCTTGTCGGTAACGCCCAGGGCCTCTGCATCAGCGGGGGTCATATGTATATGGCGCTTTGCCGCGATAACACCGCAGGGGATCTCCACCTCACCGCAGGGGCCGACGATCTTGCAGGGTGCGCTTCCCTCGATGTCGCCGCTCTCACGAACGGGTGCGGAAACGCCGATGGTGCGCGCGTCGGTAAGGGACAGCTCTACCTGAGATGCGGGACGTGCGGGGCCGAGTACGATAACGTTTGCCAGCTCCTTCTTAGGGCCGACAACGGTAACTCTCTCCTCACAAGCGAACTGACCGGGCTGGCTCAGATCCTTCTTATGAGTAAGGGTGGCGCCTGCGCCGAAAAGGGTCTCGATATCTGCCTGGGTCAGGTGTACGTGACGGGCAGAGGTCTCTACGATAAACTTCTTATCCATTTGTAATTCCTCTTTATTTCTTGCCAAAGGCTTTTTTTCTCTTATTATTATATAACGAAATAAGCAAAATGTAAATATAATATATGAAAAAAATGAATTGACACAAGGGTTATAAATAGCATCAACCGACATTTTCAGGGTGAGCTGCGCCTTACAAGCGCGAGCGGAGCGAAAAGCGCCGAAATATCACGCTTTGCGGCGGGTTTGGGCTTGAATGCCCACCCTACGCAAAAAGGACTGTCGCGATAGGACAGTCCTTTTGTTTACTCTATTATCCTGACGTTTTCGATGATCGGCTGCTCTGCCGGGTCGATCATTCCGTTGCCGTCAATGGGCTTTGCGTCCGCGCAGATGGCGTCCACCACGTCCATTCCCTCGGTGACGTGACCGAAGCCCGCGTACTGTCCGTCAAGGAACAGACTGTCCTCATGGACGATAAAGAACTGACAGGAGCCCGAATCATAGGAGTCTCCGCGGCGCGCCATGGAGACGGTACCGCGAACGTGAGAAATATCGTTCTCCACTCCGTTAGCGGAAAACTCGCCCTTGATAGGATCAGAGGAACCGGTGCCGTTACCCTTGGGGTCACCGCCTTGGATCATGAAGCCTGAATATATACGGTGGAAGGTAAGGCCGTCGTAGAAGCCGCTCTTTGCCAGCTTAACGAAGTTAGTGACGGTGATAGGAGCGGTGTCCGCGTCTAAGTCCACCTTTATCACTCCGTAGTCACGGACGGTTATCTCCGCCTTATAGGTGCCCGAGAGGTACTCGGTATTATCTGCAGGCTCATTCGCCTCGGTGGTGCCGTTTTTCTCGGTCTTGCCGCATCCCGCAAAGGCAAAGGATAGGCTCAGCGCCAAAAACAGGCAAAATAATCTCTTCATCATTTCTTATATTCCTCCGCCTCAAAGGGCATTTCCTCTCCGTCTACCGTATAGCCCGCAAGGGTAAGGGTATCATCCTTCAGGGTAAAGGTATAGACGTGGACCTCGGTCTTATCCTCCTCGGTAAGGCTGAAGGTGCACACTACGCTGTCACCCTCCTTGTCATACCAGCCCTCTATGACCGCCTCGCTCTCCTCGTTATCCTCATCTGCCTCCGCTTTAAGGATATCAAGGGTGTAGAACACCTTGGAGTAGGCAAACTCGATGCTCTTGCCGTTGCCCGAGGAGTCGGTCTCGGTCTTATAAAGGCCCCACATATCCCCTCTCATATCACAGGAGACAAAAAGGAGCAGTATTGATAATAACAAACACAATATTCTCTTCATGTCTTATATTTTATCACACTTACGCTCGGTTGGCAAGAGGAAACGGGTAAACATATTATGTATTAGGGATGGGGAAGCCATCCCTAATTCGGTAAAGGAACGTACAGAGACAATGGAAAGGGAAAAAAGGCTGATGACCGCAGGGGTGAGCAGTCGCCACAGCGCCCTGCTCCGAGTGCTGGAGCAGGAGGGCTATACCCTGCATCCCCCTTGGCAGAGCCACGAGGCGGAGGCGCTGATACTGCCTATGCCTTACTCCGCGGACGGCAGGTATATTACGGGTACGAAAGAGACCCTGGCCTCCCTTCTATGCGACCTGAAGGATGGCACGCCCGTGCTGGGAGGCCGCTTTGATAAAGAGGCTTATCTGACGGCGGCAAGGTACGGGGCAAGGCTCTTTGACTATTTCACGCCCGAAGAGGTGCAGATAGCCAACGCCGCGCTGACCGCAAAGGGTGCGCTCTGCCTTGCAAGGGATGAGATAGAAGGCGGAGGCGATATACTGGTATGCGGCTTCGGAAGAATAGGCAAATTACTGATGCATGAACTGTCAAAAAAGGGCATCACCGCTACCGTCAGCCTTCGTAAGGCCACCGACGGGGCGTGGGCGCAGGCTATGGGATACAGGTGGGTGAACACAAAAGAGCTTGACGCAGCGGGCTACGACCTTATATTCAATACCGTTCCCGCGGTGCTCTTCGACGAGGAAAAGCTGAAGAGAATGAAGGCGGGAGCGCACATCATAGACCTTGCCTCTCCGCCCTACGGCGTTGACTACAGCGCGGCGGAGCGCCTGGGAAAGAGGGTCACCCTCGCCTCGGCTCTTCCCGGCAGGATGTATCCCGAAAAGGCGGGAGAGATCTTAGGTAAAAGCGCCCTCGAAATATTACGGCAGGTGATAGGCACATGATAGGCTACGGAATATGCGGCTCCTACTGCACCCACGCGCGCACCCTAAAGGTGCTGGAGGCTTTGGCGAAAAAATACGACCTTCTGCCCATCTTCTCCTACAACGTGCTCACCACCGACACCCGTTTCGGCAGAGCCGAGGATATGATAGAGAAAACGCAGACCCTCTGCAAAAGGAAAGGGATAAAGACCATCACCGAGGCAGAGCCCCTGGGCCCAAAGGAGCCTATGGACGCCATGATAATAGCGCCCTGCACGGGAAATACCCTGGCGAAGCTGGCCTGCGGTATCACGGATACCCCCGTAACTATGGCGGCAAAGGCGCATCTTCGCACGGGCAGACCCCTGCTCATCGCCCTTGCCACAAACGACGCCATGTCGGGAAACCTCAAGAATATAGCCACAATGATGGAGAAGAAAAACGTGTTTTTCCTGCCTATGGTGCAGGACGATCCCGTCTCCAAGCCCTTTTCGCTGGTGGCGGACTTCTCACGGATGGAGGAGGGGCTCGCCGCCGCCATGAAGGGCGAAAACCTGCGGCCTGTGTTTTTGGAGAAGTAAAAGAGAGACTTCAGATGAAGTCTCTTTTTTGTTATTGAGATGCCAGATTTATGACCGTTTTGCCTTTTTTCTCGGCATATTCAACGGCTTTGCCCGAGCCCCCGTACGTCCATCTGACGTATGCTATGACAAAATCCGATTGCTTTACCATCCATTCATTTCTTTTCGGGATGGCAAACCGCGGCGGAACTCTCTCAAGGCATTGAGGAAATACCGAATCGGTAAGCAAGTCATATTTTTTATCAAGATATGCTAAAACAGCAATTATTTCAATATTGGGATGATCATTCCTTATATCAAGTAACGTCCTTTTAACAAGACTGTCAAATTGACCCTCGCATCCTACGTAGAACTTACTGACGTTTTCCTTTTGGATAAGCTCCGTAATAGCCGTACGCAAGGACGGCTCTATATTTTCGTGAATTTGTCTGTGTCCGAAAAAAGTACAAACTGACATTACAGCACCTCCTTACCCAAATACGGGTAATAATATTATAACTCAAGAAAATCGCACTTGTCAACCCGAATACGGGTAATTTGCCACTTTCGCAAGGTTATCATATTCTTAACCCATAAATGGGTAATCATAACGAGGTGTTTGATATGAATTATTCCGAAATATACGTAAAACGCATACGATCTCTCTGCAAACAAAGAGGTATCGCTATTAATAAGCTTGCAAATATGAGCGACGTAAAGCAATCGACTCTCGATAATATTGTAAGGGGTCTGACTAAAAACCCAAGAGTTATGACTTTGCATAAGCTGGCACTTGCCTTTAATATGACTTTAGCAGAATTTCTTGATTTTGATGACTTAAACGATTATTCCTTTGAGGACGAAGAACCCGAAGAGTGAACTGCCGCAAAAAAAGAGACTTCTTACGAAGTCTCTTTTTTGTCGAGCGGTAACTCCGTGATGGTGTATGCGGTGACTGCTTTTCTTTTGCGGGCGACTCACGAGTCGCCCCATACAAAGAATATCTCGAAGATAACATAAGCGGCAAGAGCCAAACACCGTAGGGGCGACTCAAGAGTCGCCCGCATCAAAGGATAAAGCATAAAAGTTACCGCACCTCTGTAACGGGGCGTCGAGGGCGCCGCCCCCTACAAAGAATATCACGGAGATAACATAAGCGGCAAGCGCCAAACACCGTAGGGGCGACTCAAGAGTCGCCAGCAAGGACGGCTCTATATTTTCGTGAATTTGTCTGTGTCCGAAAAAAGTACAGGCTGACATCACAGCACCTCGTTTATGGGATATATCGTAATTATATCACATAAATCACAAATATGCGATATATCGCACACGATTTATCGTAAATTTGGTTACAATCGTGATGAAAGATAATATTACGAGGTGGAAATGAATATTAAAGAAGCGGTTGAAAAAAGGATAATAGAGTTGTGCAATCAAAAAAATATTGCAATAAACAGTCTTGCAAATATTTCCGGTATGCCTCCATCCACAGTTTATAGTATGCTTGGCAAGAAAAGCATGAATCCGGGAGTCGTTTCTATCAAAAAGTTGTGTGACGGCTTTGATATAAGTATCAGAGAATTTTTTGACAGTCCCATATTTGACGATTTAGAGCAAGAGATCAAGTAAATGCCTATTTACCCGTCAATAAGGCAATGGCACCCTCCTCACGGAGGGTGCCTCTTTTTTATTCGTCAATATGCTTCGTTCTTAAGTTGTATAGTATGGTGGCGACCTCTGCGCGGGTTGCGTTACCCTTGGGCACAAAGAGTGCTCCGCCGTTTGCGTTCACCGCCTTACCGCCCACAAGTCCCGTACGGCGGCAGGTCTCTATCTGGTTTATAGACCACTTGGAGAACTTTGTCGCGTCGGCAAAGCTGTCCACCGAGGGATCGGTCTTCAAGGAGATAAGCTCGTACTCGCAATACCTGACCAGCATTACGCACATCTCCTCACGAGTGATAAGTGCGTCGGGGGCAAAGGCGGTGGCGGTGCGGCCGTTTACTATGCCGTTCTTATTAGCCCAAGCCACGTAGCCCGTATAGTACTGACCCTTTTTCACGTCGGTGAAGGCGGTTTCTGCATTCTTGTCCTCGGGCACACCGCTCATTCTGCCGAGGACCGTCACGAACATAGCGCGGGTCATATTGGCTCCCGGTGCGAAGGTGGTGGCGGAGGTGCCGCCGAAGATGGAGTTATCATAGGCGTACGCCACGGCATCAGAATACCAGCCCTTTACGTTAACGTCCTTAAAGGGGTTCTTCATCTTGGGAATGGACTCGCTGCGCAGGAAGGTGCGGCAGTCGGAGCAGTAAACGCTGTATTCGCCCGCCGCCTTGAAGGTGGCGCGGGTCTTTACGCTCTTTGTCTCATTTCGGTGACCTGTCACATCGATAGAGTACTCCTCGCCTACGGGTGCGCCGCAGTCGGAGCAAACGTCAGCGCCCTTGCCCTTTTCGGTGCAGGTGGGCTCTAATATCACGCTCTTCTCGGTATCCTTATGCGCGCAGGTATTCTCGCTCTCGGTAAATACGGGCACGAGCACGTGATTACCGATAGCAAGCTCCATAGCCTCTCCCTTGGCATTCTCCCAATGAGAGAAGGTATACACCTTGTCCTTTGTAGCGCGCTTGGTAGGCGTAGCACCCGTATAAAGCTCGTCAACGGTATGTACGCGCTCCATCTTATTTCCCCAGGTGATATTCGGGTTATAGGTGCCCTCCGCGCTTTGCAGGAAGCCGCCCTCTGCGTCGGTGTAGAGCAGGTGGTAATTCAAATAGTTTTGGTATACCCCCATAAACTCTACCGTTGCGTCCTTGTTTGGATTTTCGGTCTTCTTACCCTTATCCATATAGGGGTCGTTGAAGCCCGCTCGGGTAATGAGTCCCCAGCCGTTATTGCCGTAAGGAAGCATCAGATACTTACGGAAGGTTATAGCGTAAACCCCGTCGCCGTCCACGGTGAACAGCAGGTCGCCGTAGTAGTTGCCTGCGTTATTGCTGTCACCCAGGTTATTTTTATCGTCCTCAGCATAGGCGGTGGTGCGGAATTTGCCTAACTTCATAGGCTCCTTTACACCCTCTGCCCTGAATAAGAAGGTGATGAAGGCGGCGCCCTCGGCGTCGTACTCATTTAGGTATCCGCCCTCTCCGATAAAGGTAAGGGGAGAGGTGTCGGCGTCTTTAGCGCCCAGATCGTTATCAAAATCGTCAAGATCGGCATATCCGTCAGCGAAGCCGTCAAAGGTGAGCTCCTCGGTCTTTTCCATACAGCGTGAGCAGGTACCGATAGCCTTGTTGCCGTTTATGGCGTAGATATAGTTATGTCCGAGAGCCGCGATAGGCTCGGAGCTCTCATAGTCACAGGCGACACAGTCGAGGGTGGTCTTTCCGTCACGAAGACAGGTAGGCTCCTCGATTATGGTCTCGCAGTCGTGAGGCTCTAAAGGCAGCACCTTATACTCAAGCACCTCTGCGCACTTGGTACACTTGGTGGTGATATTACCGCGCTCGGTGCAGGTGGAGAGTATCTTCTTTCCCTTGCCCTCGGTATGGGGTGTGGTGGGAATAACGCGGGTCTCGGTAAGTGAGCAATGGGTGCAGGTGCGCTTCTCGCTTCCTACGGTATGGCACTTCGCCTCATTTACCGTAGAATAAGCGCCGAACTTATGCTCGTCTACCGTTACCTTCACCTTCATAGTGGAAACGCTCTTGCCGCCCAAGGTGACGGTGAGCTTATACTCGCCTGCGTCGGAGGCGGTAAGGCCCTCTGTCACTAAGGTCGCTTCGGTTGATATCTGATCTGCGCCCTTATACCACTTATAGGTAACGGAGGCATCCGAGCGGAGCATATTCCAGGCGGAAAGGGTCAGGGTATCACCCTGATGGTAGTTAAGCTCCAGGGTGTCGGTGAATGCGGGCATACCGTAACCGTAAAGCAGGGGTGCGCCCTCGGTGACTCTGCCGCCCGAGACGGCGCCGTCTCCTACCTCGCAGAAAACGTCGTTTGCCGCAGAGGCATTTTCATCGCCTGCACCCACGTTGACAGTACCGAGGAGATTTCCGCCTAACTCGGCGTTAAATATGCCGCCGTTGTTGGCAAACTGGATGGCGCTCTTGACCGAGAGGAAGTCGGTCTGGGTGGAGGCGGTCATACGCATATACACCTTATATTCGCCTGCAGGCATAGACGCGGGCAGGCTGAGGGTGGTCTCATAGCCCTGCACCGTGCAGGACTGAAAGGTCTCTGCCTTGATGGCGGTATCGCACACGTAGGAGTAACCGTCGCCCACTAAAAGTATCTGGGTGGTGGGCTCGGTAAAGATATTACCGAAGCCGGTATTCTCTATCTTACCCTTAAGGGTGAGCTTACCGCCCGCCTTTGGTGCGGCGGTAAGACGGCTCTCACGGAGCACCAGGCGGTAGCCTAAGTGAGAGACGATAAACTGATGGCAGTTCTCACCGTAGAAGGCGGAGTTATCGGGGTACCAGTCTTTCTCATACTCGGGGCCGTAGGTATAGCTGTCATAGCCGAAATATTGGTTCTGTCTGGTGCTGTACACGTTACCGCGGATGAAGTTGACGTGGGTCTGATACATCTCGGGGATAGCATTCTCGGGAAGGCAGGAGTTACAGGGCAAGAGCCAGTAGGCAGAGCCGTACTCGCCGCCGTAGGCGCCGTGGGCTGCCTGACGGGAAAGGAACTGGATATCCTGCGAGCGGTTATACCACGTGCCAAGGTCATTGTCCGAGTTCATATAACCGTCGTTAAAGTAGCTGAGGCGATACTCGGGAGAGCCCTTCTCGGTGACGAGGTCCATTAAGTCTGTGCGGGAAACACCCAGATAATTACAAATATACGAGGGGGTACGCACCATGAGCACCATGGTGTCGGGAGTATTGTCAAGATAAGCGTCGATAATGGGGTTAGCGTACTGTGAGCCGCAGTAGATGGAGGAGTGCATCTCACCGAAAACGCCGATGATACCGCACTCGAAGCCGAAGCAGATGTCTGCAAATTCACTGACCACGCCGCAAAGCTGCTTTATGTGGGTCAGGATAGTATCAAGCTCGGAGGGCTCACGTCCGGGCTGACCGTCCCAGTCGTAAACGAAACGGACGAAGCAGGAGCCGCCGTTCTCACGGAGATTGGAGAAGGTCTTATGGAGAGCCTTCAGCGCGCGGTCGGAGATGGGTCTGTCCACGCGGTTTTCCGGCCAGGTCACGTTATCGGGAAGGTTAGAGTTCGAGCCCGAGTAGTTGCTGATATTGATATAATACCACATAAAGCCCGAGTCATTGCGGGCGGACATGGTATCGCTTACCGTGATGGACGCGTGAGCGGGATAGCCCATATTGGGGTTTTTTAAGATCTCTGTAGACTCGGTATAGTCAAGACCCGAGTCAACAAGGCCGTCGTCTGCGGCGACCGCGCTCACGGCAGGCAGAAAAGCGCACACGCCCATGAGCATCATAAGGGATAGTAAAAGGGACAATATTCTTTTCATCGGTTCAACTCCTCTATAATATCATAATACGATATCTTACAAGTCTTTAAAAGGTCTTCCCCCGCCTTGCCTGCGCCAAAGCCGTCTATGGCAAGCACACGGTAATCATAGCGGGAAAGGTACGGGCGCAGGCTCTGCGCCGCGCCGCCGTTTCTCTGTCCCTCCTCAAGGAAGATGACCTTCTTACAGCTTTTCGGAAGGATGGAGAGTATCCTCTTTCCAATATCGTCATAGGGCATCAGCTTCTCTAAAAGGATGATGCCGAAGTTCTCCTTTGCCCTTGCCTTCATCGCCTCACAAAGGATCCTGCCGTAGGTGATGAGCACCGTTTCCGGCTCGCTTCCCTCATAATCGTAACGAAGCTCGCCGCGAAGGCGGGTCGGAGCCATGTCGTTCTGT
>JAZQCR010000084.1:0-6011 GCA_045546375.1 Eubacteriales bacterium
CTGGAAGATGGCGTTGGTGGCGATAGGTAAAAATGCGGTAACCGCATAATCAACGGGGCCGGTTATCCACCAGAACGCCATCCAGGCAACAGTACCGATGGCCGCACCCGCCTTATAGGAATCAAGCATAGGAGACAGTGCAAAATAACACGCTAAAAACAGCGCGGGTCCCGCAAGGGACAGTATCAGACGTACCCTCTTATTCATGCGAGCTCCTCTATCATGCCCCACATAGCCTCGACGGACTCAAAATATACGGGCTGGATATACTCCATAGTTACGGATATATCAAACATATCCTCGATCTCGGAAATGATGGACACTACCTCGATAGAGTCGAGGATGCCACCGCTGACAAGGTTCTTTTCGGTGTCAAAGTCGATGTTGGGGTACTTGCTTGCTAACATTTCTTTAAGCTGTTCCATAGTTTTTATTCTCCTTGAAAAAATATATTGTTTTATTAGGATCTATCCTAAAACTGTTCGTAAATAAAGCTCGCCGCATCGTATCCCGGGCCGTAGATGCCAAGCAGCAGCACCGCGAAGATGCCTGCTAAGATGATGCACCAGCGGAAGATGAGATTCTGCTCACCGAGAGTCTTTCGAAGAGGCATTCTCTCCTGCATAATATCCACTATCCACAGGACGATCACCGAAAGCAGGGTGGCTATAACGAAGCTATAACCGGTAACATCATTAAAGTTCTGCTTTAAAAGGCCCTGCAGGTAGATAATAAGGTCTCTTATTCTAAAGTTCGTGAAGATGCTCTTGAAGATCTCTATGGCCTGGCTCATACCCGACGCACGGAAGAACACACGGCCGATACCGCAGAGTAAGAAGGTCCTTGACATCTGGATAAAGCGCCAACCGAAGTTCTCGGTATCAAGGTTCATCCATCCGCTCAGCTTTTTAAAGAGCGGCTCGAAGACGGTACTGCCGATAAGGAGCGCCGCGTGGAACATACCCCACGCAACGAATCTCCACGCCGCACCGTGCCAGATACCGGTTATCATCCACACCACCAGGATGGGGAAGCAGGAGGCGAAGAGCTCGCCGCCCTTAGGCTTGGAATGAGCCTTAAAGAACTTCTTTACCTTCTTGGTAAGGGAGCTGGCAGATACAGGGTAGTAGATATAGTCCTTAAACCACTCCTGCAGCGAGATGTGCCATCTGCGCCAAAATTCGGGCATGGTCTTCGAAAAATAAGGATGATTGAAATTCTTACGAAGCTCGATGCCCATCATCTCGGAAACACCGCGAACGATGTCGATACATCCTGAGAAATCGGCGTATATCTGTATAGAGTAAACGCACACGATGAATGCCAGCACCGCTCCGCCGTAGTCACCCGAGGCGGAAAAGACCGGATCTACCAAAAGACCGAGGCGGTCTGCGATGACAAGCTTCTTGAAAAGGCCCCAGAGGGAGAGCTGTGCGCCGTGAGCGACCTTGACATAATCAAACTTCACGCCCCCGTCCAGTTGCGCCTTGAATTCGTTATATCTGTCGATAGGGCCCTGAACTACGTGAGAGAAATAGGAGAGGTACGCCGCATAGCTGATGAAGTTTTTCTCCGCTTCGTATCTCTTCCAGTAAATGTCCAGCACGTAGCTGATAGCCATAAAGGTATAGAAGGAAACGCCGATAGGCAGAACCACCGCCGGCACCTCAAAGGCAGGGATACCGAAATTATCGATTATGGGATTGATATTAGTGATGATAAACTTCGTGTACTTACATACGACGAGAAGTCCCACGGTAACGAGCAGAGATGCGAGAAGTATCCATCTCGCCCTGCCCTTTGCCTTGGCACGGAGCCTCTTTTTCTCATCGGGTGTCTGCGCCTCGGCAAGGCGCGCGTCGTTCTTCTTGTAGATCATACCGATAAAGAAGCCTGCCAAGAAGGACGCCAGCATAGTAACTAATATGTACGGGATATACTTCTTATCCGCGGCGATAAAGAACGCCGTATTGGCAAGAAGAATGACCCATCTCTGCCCCTTACGCCAGAATAAGCCTACAAAGTAGTATAATACAAGGGTTACCGCTACGAAGAGGAAAAAGTTTAATGACTGATAACTCATTTTCTGCCTCCCTTACTTGCCCTCGTTGACCACGTTGACACCGCGGTAACTGAAATCGCCGTAGATATTCTTGCCGTCCTTTAATACGTAAGGAACTACGGTATAGCTATATTTTCCCTTACCCGTAAGCCCTTCGCTGTACGAGCATTTAACATCCTCATCAAGGGCGTCTGCCGGGATATCGGTGATCCTCTCCCACGCCCCCTTGTCTACCTTACGGTATACGGAGTAGCCATGGGCGCCCTCTACGCTTTCCCAAGAGAGGTTAGCCTTTTTACCGTCAAGTGCCACAGTGAGCCCTTGCGGTGCGCTCATACCGAGGTCGCGCACGGTCATATCCGTTTCAAAATCAAGGATATAGGGGGACGCCACCTCTAAATAGCTCTTAAGGCTCTCATCCCAGTCAGCATATTCCTCGTTACCTCTTTTATCTTCAAACTGATCGTAGTTCTCAATTAAGTACTTCGACAGGTAATCGGTAAACTTGATAGAGCCGTGGATATTTACGTGGCCGTCGTTATAGAAGTCTTTAGTCAGGTCAAGCCCCTGCTCCTCGGTAGCAGACAGAAGGTCGAGTGTGTCAAAGCCGCGCTCGGAGATATACTTCTCAATAGCATTGTATCTCTTGGCGTCCTTCACTCTGGTCTTTGCCTGAGGCACTGTGACGAAGAGCACGTCAAGCTCCTCCTCCTCGATATACTCAAGGAGACTGTCGATGCAGTCGGTGACGCGGCTGTCGATCTCCACCGTCTCCTCCGTTAACGTGTACCTTTCGGAGATATCGTCTATCTTGTTAAAATAGTTATTAAAGACCGTTGCGCCCTTATAGCCGTCGATCTCTGCGCCGAAATCCTCCTTGATCAGATTGGAATAACGCTCGTGATAACGGATGATGGGCAGGTAGAACTCTATACTGTCCTTAAGGGATAGGTCAGCCACCTCGGTCATATATTTAGTCAGTGACAGCTTATTCACGGAAAACGGCATACAGTTAAGCAGATTATACATCTGATCAACGCCGATACCGCCCTCGTAGATAGCGTTTATATTTACGATAAACATAGCGTCGGGCTGGGTCTTCCTCGCTTCCTTTATCAGGTGCTCGGTGGCATAGAAGGAGAGCGAATTACAAGCGTAAGGATACACGGTGATACCGTGCTCCTTCCAGGCAAAGGCAGAATTCCAGAAAATGAAGCAGTTACTGGAGCCTATGTACACCGCGTCGAGGGAATCCTCCCTCTCCTCGTAAAAACCTGCTATATGCTGATAGTTTAGCGCGTCGTAAGGGATGAGCGTCTGCTGTACAGATAAAAAGAGCAGTACGAACACCACCGCGAAAACGACAGCTTTTAATAAACGTTTTATTCTCATTGACAGACCGTCCTTTTAAGCATAATAACACAACAATTCATATTATTATATCACATATCTCGCCCGAAAAAAAGTGCTTATTCTACATTTTTTGTAAATTGGCAAAAAATAACCGCTTTGCCACGCAAAGCGGTTATTATATTCATTAAAGTGCGGCGTCGTCAACGAAGAGCTTTCTTACAGCATTGGGATCGCCTGCCTGCTCCTTCTTCTCACGTGCCTCGAAGAACTTCTGTGCAACCTGGGGGAACAGAGCGTAGGAGAGAACGTCCTCCTCGCATCTTGCCCACTGCTTGCACTCCTCACGGTACTTGTCAAGCTCGGGAGCGATAAGGTCAGCAGGACGGCAGGTGATGAGCTCCTCATCACCGATAGCCTTCTTACGAACCTCCTCGTTTACCTCACCGGGTACGCGACCGTACTCGCCGCGCAGAACGCCCTTACTCTCCTTGGGGATCATCTTGTAGCGCTCCCCTGCGAGAACGTTCATAACTGCCTGAGTACCTACGATCTGAGAGGTAGGAGTAACCAGAGGCAGATAACCGAAGTCCTTACGAACTCTCGGGATCTCAGCTAAAACGTCATAGAACTTATCCTCTGCATTTGCCTGCTTAAGCTGGCTTAAGAGGTTAGATAGCATTCCGCCGGGAACCTGATACAGCAGAGTATTGGTATCTACGTTCAGCACCTTGGGGTCAAGGATGCCGTCAGCCTTCAGCTTGTTAGCGATACCGCGGAAGTGGGATGCGATCTCGCTCATAAGGCCCAGGTCAAGACCGGTGTCACGGTCGGTGCCCTTCAGGGTAGCAACAAGGGACTCGGTAGCGGGCTGAGCAGTACCGTTAGCCATAGGAGACAGAGCGCAGTCAACGATGTCTACGCCTGCCTGAGCGGCCATAAGGTTAGTCATATCACCTGTACCCGAGGTGTTGTGGGTGTGCAGGTGGATCGGTACGGGAACGGACTCCTTCAGCTTCTTTACGAGGCTGTATGCGTCGTAGGGCAGAAGCAGGTTTGCCATATCCTTGATACAGATGGTGTCAGCGCCCATCTCAACGAGAGTCTTTGCAAGATCTACGAAGTAATCCTCGTTGTGAACAGGGCTGGTGGTGTAAGAGATAGCAGCCTCACAGATACCGCCGTACTTCTTGGTGTACTTGATAGCACTCTCAAGGTTACGGGGATCGTTCAGCGCGTCAAAGATACGAACCACGTCGATACCGTTCTCGATAGCCTTCTTACAGAAAGCCTCAACAACGTCATCGGCATAATGCTTGTAGCCTAAGATATTCTGTCCGCGGAAAAGCATCTGCAGACGGGTATTGGGCAGGTACTTACGCAGGGTGCGCAGTCTCTCCCAGGGATCCTCGTTTAAGAAACGGAGGCAGGAGTCGAAGGTAGCTCCGCCCCAGCACTCAAGAGACCAGTAGCCGACCTTGTCCAGCTTCTCAAGAGCGGGGATCATATCCTCGATGCGCATTCTGGTAGCCGCCTGGGACTGATGCGCATCACGGAGTATTGTATCTGTAATATGCAGTTTATTTGCCATATTATCCTCCTATTAAGCCGAGGAGAGTCAAACCACGGCGGTTTGGACGGGCAAATTCCCGCCGCACCAACGCCGTGCCACTCGGCAATATGTCTATATGACCTTCGTGACCCGACGAAGGTACAACGATAATTTGTCCCGTCTAAACTGCAAGCACTTTTCGTAAGAAAAATGGCGAGCGATTTGGGGACGGAAGGCGCAGGCTTACTCACGTAAGTCAAGCCTGACAATACCAAGAGAGCCGTCATTTTTCCGCGAAAAGCGTCGCGGTTCGACTCACCTCGGCTTAACTAAATAAAGCCAGAAGTACGCCTGCCGCGATAGCGGAGCCGATAACGCCGGAAACGTTGGGGCCCATAGCGTGCATGAGCAGGAAGTTCTTGGGGTTTTCCTTCTGTCCCACGGACTGGGATACACGAGCCGCCATAGGAACGGCGGAAACGCCTGCAGAGCCGATAAGGGGATTGATCTTGTTCTTTAAGAACAGGTTCATGAACTTAGCCAGCAGTACGCCGCCTGCGGTACCGAGACCAAACGCGATAACACCCATAACGATGATCTTGATGGTGTCGGGGGATAAGAAGGATGCCGCAGTAGCGGTAGCACCTACGGAAGTACCCAGGAAGATGGTAACTATGTTACAAAGCTCGTTCTGAACGGTCTTGGAAAGACGCTCGGTAACGCCGCATACGTTGAAGAGGTTACCAAGCATAAGGCAGCCTACCAAAGGAGCGGCAGAGGGAACGAGGAGTGCAACGAAGACGGTTACCACGATGGGGAAAATGATCTTCTCGGTCTTGGATACCTGACGAAGGGGCTTCATCACGATCTGACGCTCTTCCTTGGTGGTGAGAAGCTTCATGATCGGAGGCTGGATAACGGGAACCAGCGCCATATAGGAATATGCCGCAACAGCGATAGGTCCTAGGAGCTCGGGTGCAAGGCGGGTGGTAACGAAGATGGCCGTAGGGCCGTCCGCACCTCCGATGATACCGATAGAGCCTGCCT
>JAZQCR010000085.1:0-17044 GCA_045546375.1 Eubacteriales bacterium
TTTAACAAAATAAAAGGCATCGTACGATACCTTTTATTTTGTTAAATATTCATATAGTTCCTCAGGAGATGAGGCAATAAGTGCCGCTCCAGCCTTTATCAGTACGTCCCTATCACGAAAACCCCAATCAACCGCCACACAATCCATATGTGCATTTTCGGCAACGTTCACGTCGATGTCGGTATCGCCTATATAAACAGCTCTCTCAATAGGAATATTCATTATCTCAAGCAACCGGAATATACCGTCAGGCTCCGGTTTACGGGGGATACCCGGGCGCTCTCCTGCTTTATAGTCGAATAGATCCTTAAAATAGCGCTCGCACATTTCCTGAACTGCGTGGTCAGGTTTGTTTGACAGCACAGCAACCGAAATCCCTGCATTTTTCAGCTTCAGCAGCATCTCAACAACACCATCATAAGGCTTCGTCCTTGGATAGCCTTTCGGGCCGTAATTCGCCCTGTAATCCTCAAAAACCTTATCCGTCACGTAAACGGGCGTACCCTTGGGCACGGCTCGGTCAACCAGCAGGCGGGCTCCGTCTCCGACAAAGGCGCGCACCTCTTCGTGTGAACGGACGGGCATTCCGTTTTGCTCAAGCGCGGTATTCACCGCCCACTCAATATCCTCAAGTGTATCAAGAACAGTTCCGTCAAAATCAAAAATCGCAATATCGTATTTCATATTATCCTCGAAAAATCCTGCCTTTAACGGCAGGATCTTCTTTTTCTTATAATTAATAAAACCAATGCAGCAAAGGCAATGCCAAATGAAGCACCCATAGTATCAATGAACAGATCAAAAAGTCTGCCGGCCCTACCGGGAACAAACAACTGATGTATCTCGTCACTGACAGCATATATAACAGATACCAACAAAGGGTAGATAAAGCTCTTCAAGTGACCCACCAGACCCTCAAAGGCATAATATAAGCAAAAGCCGAGTGCAGCATATGCGGTAAAATGCGCCATCTTACGAACGATCACCGAAAGCCATATTGGAATTTCGCTTTCAAAAAGAGATTTGAGAAACAAAAGAATAAAGAAATCGCTCTGTTCGGTAGACTCAGTTGCATCCCTTGATGAAAACCAAAAGATCACTGTCATTACGGCAAGGGATAAGATCAAGAAGACCGCATTTCGCTTCTTAAATATCAAGACTTATCCTCGCTACTGCCTGAATTATTGACATGATTAGAATAGCTCTTATACTTCCCCTTATACTTTTTGTAAGAATCGTTCCTAGGTATTGCATCGGTCAGGATATAACCCACAACCCCGGCTCCCGCCTGAGCCAACGACTCACGCGCTCTACGCACGCCGTCCGTTCTTGAATGGCCTGTTCGTACCACCAGGATCGCTCCACCGATCTTAGCGGCAAGCACCGCAGCATCGGTCACAATGCCTACGGGAGGCGCATCAATAAATACATAATCAAATGCCCTTGTAACTGTTTCAAGCATTTTATCCATATTTGGACTTACAAGAAGATCAGCAGGATTCGGAGGGATCCGTCCGGCGGTCATCAAATACAGATTATCATACTTAGTCTTCTGGATAGAGGAGTCGTCAACAACACCGCAAAGAACCTCACTAAGGCCGGTCCCAAGTCCACATTCAAAAAGTTTGTGCTGCTTAGGCTTTCTCATATCGGCATCGATCAGCAATACTTTGGCTCCTGTTTGCGCGAAGGTGATGGCAATATTTGCGCTTGTGGTAGTCTTTCCCTCCATCATATACGCACTGGTAAACATAGTTACTTTTGTGTTCTTCGCGCCAAGAACGAACATAAGATTCGTGCGAAGTGCCTTGTATGCCTCTGTGATGGCAAACGGCATATCATCGCCAATCAGTATGTACTCTCGTTTTGTCATTAATTGTTCTTTTTTATTTTTTGCCATTTCGTCCACCTTCAACCTCGTCTACCTTATTTGAGGAGGTAGCTGAATTACTGCGTGCATATCCGTAACCGTAGCCGTAGTCATAATCATAAGCATATCCGCCGTGTTTACCATATCCGCTGGAAGGCTGGTTAAACGAGGGTATAACGCCGATTATCGGCACTTCACCTCTTATACCGGTCAGATCATCCTCGGTTTTAATGCGAGTATCAAATACAGTAATAAGGACAATGGCAACAGCTGAAAGAATTGCCGAGATAAGTCCAGTCATAAAACCCGTATAGGTGGAATTCTTCGCATTTGGGCTTTGCGGAAGAACAGGAGGATCCACGGTTGCAACGTTGCATCCGTCGACCTTTTCGTTAATATATGAATAATCGGCATCAAAGAATGCCTTGGCTATATCATACGCCTCCTCGGGTGTATCACCGGTAACGCGAATGTACGCGATAAGAGCATCCTCCTCGATGCTGAATCTGGTCATACTCTTGACCTCGCTTGCCGTTTTATCGATTCCGGCCTTATCACGAATGTTGCTGTTAATAAAAGTTTCACTTCTTATTACGGTAACGGCTGTTTTAATAATATTTTTAGCAACATTTACGCCCGTGGGTGAATCATACTGGCTATTAATAACCAAGCTGAGCTGCGCATTATAGGAATTGGGCTTTATATTATTAACGTATGTATAACCGCCCGTTGCTCCCACTGCAAAAGCCAATATTATCACCCAGACGTAACGGATCAATTGATTCAGAATCTTTGTTGTATCAATTTCGTATTTCATCATTTCTCCTTACAACATTCATTTGCACGAGTAAATATATGTGCAGACGCTAAATTATCAATTATTGTTTTACTCCCTCGCCAACCTTGATAGTCGCGTGCAATTTACTGGAATCATTTCCGTTTTCATCTATGTTTTCGCCAATCAGAGTGAAGACAGATTTACATATAGAATCCTCATTTTCATCTCCGAGAACTTTTTCACGCAGAACAGAAAGAGAGTGCTCCAATTCAGTCTTATCTCCTCTGTTATCACCTACAACGAAAATGCGTGCATGATCCGTGCCTGTAACGTCCTCATTATCGAATGAAAGCTCCTCATAAAGCTTTTCTCCCGGACGCAGACCCGTAAATTCTATCTTGATATCCCTCTCGGGCTCCAGACCCGAAAGCCGGATCATATTTACCGCGAGGTCGTAGATGCGGATGGGCTTCTCCATATTCAGCACGAAGATCTCACCGCCCTTAGCGCGCTTACCGGCGCAAAGGACCAACGAAACTGCCTCGGGGATAGTCATAAAGAATCGTGTGATATCCTTATGAGTAACGGTAACGGGACCTCCTGCCTCGATCTGCCTACGGAAGGTGGGAATAACACTTCCGTTGGAGCCAAGCACGTTTCCGAAACGAACGGCGCACATATCGCATCCGCCGACGCCGTCATACGCCTTAACAAGCAACTCACAAACACGTTTTGTAGCACCCATTATATTCTTTGGATGCACCGCCTTATCGGTGGATATCATAACGAATCTGTCTACGCCGTTCTCGGTGCATGATAGAATAACGTTACGGGTTCCGAACACGTTATTCTTTACTGCCTCTACAGGGTTTATCTCCATCATCGGCACATGCTTATGTGCCGCTGCGTGAATCACGATATCAAAATGCTGTTCAGATAACACGCTGTCTATTCTATTCTTATCACGGATAGAGCCGAGACGCAGTTCATATCTGCCGCCGTACTTGCCCTTAAGCTCGGCGTCAAGATCAAAAAGGCCGTTTTCGTGAATATCAAATATGTAAAGCTTCTTACACCCGAAACTAAGCACCTGGCGACAAAGTTCACTTCCTATAGAGCCCGCACCACCGGTAACGAGTACCGTCTTGCCGTTAACGAAGTCCTCGACATCCTTCATATCCGGCTTTACCATAGGACGGAAAAGCAAGTCTTCAATGTTGAAATCCTTAAGCTTGGACTTCCCTTCAACTTCGTCTGCATCGCCGAGGTCACGGTAAAGCTTTACGTTTAGATTAGTTGCAGAGCAAACGCGAATGACCTCGCTCATGACGTCCTCGCTAAGATTATGCAACGAAATTATGATCATATGCGCGTGATACTGGGTGACTATATCGTTCAGCTCGTCAAGAGCCCCTACGACCTTAACACCGTTAATACGCATACCCAACTTGGCAGGGTCGTTATCAATATATGCTACCGGAAGAATTCCCTCCGAGCGATCCTGCTTCAGACGTCTGACTATAGCAGCACCGGTATTACCCGCACCGATAACCACGGCGCGCTTAAGATCCTTGTCTTTACCGTTATTAATAATGAACCAACGATAGATTCGAGGTATACAGCGGACGGCAGTCTGGATCATAAACATAAAAGCTCCTAAAGATAGGATGATGGATTTTGTAAACAACAGCGGCGCCTTTATGGAGCCAATGGAGACCAACTGCTGTACTACAAGCTGAACAGCCGTAAAAGTGACCACGCTGAAGCCTATTGACAAGATCTCATCAACGCCTACGAATTCCCATTCAGTATAGTAAATACGGAATATTATACCACAGATAACGGTCAGCACTGAAGAAATAGCGAAAAAAGTAAGTAACGTAGTGGGCGTAATATTTGCATCAAATTGAAGATTATTTCTGAGTGCCCAACAAAATACAGTAGAAAACGCGGTTGCAAAAATGTCACCTAACACATATAGGATTAAATACAACGTCTTTTTCATACCAACGATCGTGCGAAAAGTATGCACACATCTCCTATTTTAAATTATTCTTATAAATTATAACACATTTTTATAAAAAAGTAAAGAAAAAAAGAGGAACACGTAAATAGTTCCTCTTATTTTACGAATATTGAAGCTATTGCTTTAAGGATGGTTTTAAAAAATCCGTTTTTACTGTATTTTTCAAGAGCCTTATCAAAAGGCATATCCGTAAGAGACCTGACAAAAGCGGCAGAACGGTCAGCATAGCACTTCTCCCTGTCTGCGCGTGAAACGTGACGGTACGCCTCTTCACAGGTGATCTCCTTTACGGTAAGCAGCGACGCCGACTCGGCAAGAGCTCTGCTGCCTGAAGCATTTCGACAGATCACCAGGGTCATAGGCTGTCGCCTGATATTAAGTCCCGAATCGTCTATTGCCGGATTATACCGTCTAAGGGTCAGATCGGCACAGCTCCTTTTCTTGCCCATAGTACATTCCTCGCAAGAGGGTCTTATGCCGAGGCCTTGGGTTATCGCCTTATGTATCGCAGTATCACGTCTTGAAAGGGTCCTTTCTTCACCGTTTTCGTAGGAAAAGCGAATTCCTGCCCTGTTCTCTTCACCGTCAGCGCTGTCAACGATATCCACTTTTTTCGGCTCGTCCATATATTTTAAGAACGAACGCCAAACGGTCTCTCCCGCAACGCCTCCGCAACCCACTTCAACGGTAAGAAGATTAGAATAAGGCGCATTAAGGAAGAACTTAAGTCCCGCTATCTGGCAGGGCGTGCCGCTGAACAGCACCTCACGCTCCTCAAGCAAAAAATCTTTTGCCCGAAGATACGAGTCCCCTATATCACTTTCAACGTACTTTCTGCCAAGCAGTAGGTGCAGATTATCCGCATCCTCTATGTACCGATGAGAGCAACCGCCGCCGTCATTATAAGCAGCGCCGAAGACCACTCCGCCGGCCGCCAGTGTACGGAGTGCCAGTATAGCAAATACTCCACCTGCCGAAGACTGTTTTCTTAACGATTCGTCGGTATAAGCTATGTAGGCTCTTTCACCCCTTGACACGGGCAATGTGTGAAGGTGCGGGCACACCTCTTCGCATCTTCCGCAGTCATCACATTTTTTTGCATCAACTTCCGGATAACTAAATCCGTTAACCTGAATACGGGCAACGGCGTTCTTGGGGCACGCGTCTACACATGCCCCACAGCCGCTGCATTTCTTTAAATTCTTAACTTTTATCATACTACCAGATCCAATATAAGAAATTTACAGTCATTGAAAGCAAGGTGCCAACTGCCATCGGGAGCAATGCCGCAATAAGCATCCATTTCCCCCCGCCTGCCTCTCTGCGAACGGTTAACAGGGTGGTGGCACAGGGAAAATGAAATAACATCAAGATCAATGCGCAAACTGCCGTCTTCACGTCCCACCCGTTTGCCTGCAGAATGCTTCGAAAGCCGTCAAGGCTGTCAAACGATACGAGCGCGCCGCCCCCGGTGTAGCACATAAACGCGATAGACAGTACGATCTCGTTGGCCGGCAAGCCGAGTATCAAAGCCAGTATAAAGACGCCGTCCACCCCAAGAAGCCTTCCAAAGGGATCAAGGAATGAGGATGCACTCTCCAACAGCGTACTGCCACCAAAAGAAAGATTGGCAAATAGCCAGATCAAAAGTCCCGCAGGTGCAGCAACGGACACCGCGCGGCCAAGCACGAACAGCGTCCTGTCAAAAACAGAGCGCAGGGCTATGGCACAAAGATCCGGCCTTCTGAAGGGCGGAAGCTCCAACGTGAATGCAGAGGGTTCTCCGTGAAGTAAGGTACGGCACAGTATTCGAGTTATCAAAAATGTTATTGCAATGCCGCAAAGTATTACGGCAAAGAGCATAAATGCCCCGAATACCCCTCCGCCCATCACAAGAAACATGGATATAATGGCGATAAGCGCAGGAAAACGACCGTTGCACGGTACAAAGGAGTTTGTTAATATAGCTGCAAGTCGCTCTCTTCGAGAATCAATGATCCTGCATCCCGTGACTCCAACTGCATTGCACCCCAGTCCCATGCACATGATAACGGAGCTACAGTGTGCGAACTTACACCCGTATATAATTATACACGAAAAGCGCACTATTCGCAAGACGAAAACCGAAAACGTATAAAAATACTCTGTTCCCTGTTTTTACCTGCACTTCCTTTGTGTATCTCGATACGATCTATAAACAGGAAAAGTGTTTTATGATCCAAATCATCAAAAGCCAGCAATTCTTCTGCCTGCTCAAGGGAAAGTGCGAGCTTGGACGCCACCTCGGTCGCCTTGGGCATACGTTCTTTTAAAGCGCGCGAAACGCTGTCAACGAGCACTGTATAATCAATGTGATGGTTAGAGCATGCGCCCGCCCCGAAGCGTTTATATCTTGAGCAGGCAAGAGCGCACGGACTGCCCTTTCGTCTGGTGCCCACCGTGCTCATCCTGCTTCCGCAATCGGCGCAATAAGCTATACCCGAAAAGATATTCTTGAAGCCCGACCGACTTACCGCTCTACTTTTTAAAAATTTGTTGGCAAAATCAAAAAGCTCTTCGCTCACCAAAGGCTCGTGTGTGTTATAAGACCTATGGCGTTCCTCCTTAGGAACGCTCATGCTAATTCTGCTCTTAAAAGAAAGCTTTTGCGTTTTTCCTTGCTCTAAATGCCCGAGATAAACTGGTGACGTGATCACGTTTTTCACCCTTTTTGCACTGATCGACGTTGCCCTTCCTATATCTGCAAGACTATGACCCTCGGCGGCTAAAGCGAATATGCGTTTCACGGTTTCCGCATCACCGTTTGGATACAGTTTACCTTCCTTTACCGAATAGCCGAAGGGAGGACGCGCGCCGACATAGCGCCCTTCATCCATTTTGGCGTACAGTGCGGAGCGTATCTTTCCAGAGATATCACGTGAATAAAACTCGTGCATCATATTGGCAAGAGGAGCAAAGGCAGAGCTCCTTCCGTCGCGGGCGGTATCTATCCCTTCCCCTACCGAGATAAAGCGAACCCGCTTAAGAGGAAAATACTCGTCTATAAGACTGTTGGCTACCCCTGAATTACGTGCCAGACGTGAAAGATCCTTCACGATAACGGTGCTGATAATTCCTTTTTCAATATCGTTCTTCATTCTTAAAAATGCCGGTCTGTCTGTATCCGTACCCGAATAACCGTCGTCCACGTATTCAACAAGGTCGTCAATCGCCGCACCCTTTGCATAACTGTGAAGAATAGTACGCTGAGATACCACGGAATTACTCTCACGACCGTTCCCATCCTCCTTGGAAAGGCGTATGTATAGCGCTGTCACATTCTCTTCTCCTCAAGCAGTCTTCTAAGAAGCCTGTACACGTCCACTTTTCCATACTCAACGGTTACGTTAACTTTATCCATCATATCACCCCTTGTAGACTATGAAAAAGAGCGCAAAAAAAGACGGCCTTAAAACCGTCTTTTTAAGTTATTCGTTTCCCTTACCGGAAAAGATCTTGTTAAGCGCCATGGTGAACAGGATGATCACGCCGATAACGATGAAAATGGTGAGCATACCTATACCCATATACTTGGCATTGGTAACGAAACGCATAAAGTCTACGCCGCTGAAGAAATCAAGCACAGCCACGCCGACGCTCTTAAAAAACTCAAGAATAAACATCGCTATACCTCCTTAACCGAAGAAACTGAGGATGAGACCGCCTGCAATAACTGATGCGATCTGACCTGATACGTTAACGCCCATAGAATGCATTAACAGGAAGTTCTGAGGATCCTCCTTGGTAGCCATCTTCTGCACGATACGTCCTGCCATGGGGAATGCAGAGATACCTGCCGCGCCGATCATAGGATTGATCTTCTTGCCCTTGGGAAGGAATATGTTGATAAGCTTAGCAATCATTACACCGCCTGCGGTATCAAAGATAAATGCAAATAGACCGAGGCCGAGTATCAGCAAAGTCTCGGGAGCGAGGAAGCTCTCCCAATGCATCTGAGTAGCAATGGAGATACCGAGCACGATGGTAACAAGGTTAGCTAGCACCTTCTGTGCGGTCTCGGAAAGGGAGTTCAGAACTCCGCACTCACGGATAAGGTTACCGAACATAAGGAAGAAGATAAGCTCTGCGGAAGCAGGCGCTACCAGTGCCGCTACCATAAAGATAACGATGGGGAAAAGGATCTTAGTGAGCTTGGAAACGCTCTTCTGCTCGTAAGGCATACGGATCATACGCTCATTCTTGGTGGTGAGCAGCTTGATAACGGGAGGCTGAATAATGGGAACCAGCGCCATATACGAATATGCCGCTACCATGATAGGACCGGTGTACTTACTCATAAGCTCCTGGGCAACTACGATTGCGGTAGGACCGTCTGCCGCACCGATAATAGCGATAGACGCCGCATCGTTGTCAGCAAAGAACATAGAAGCAAGACAAAGAGTAAAGAAGATACCGAACTGAGCGGCCGCACCGAAGATCATCAGCTTAGGATTGGTAAGCAGAGGACCGAAGTCGATCATAGCACCGATACCGATGAACAGAAGCAGGGGAAACAGCTCGTTTGCGATACCCGCGTGATAAAGCTCCTGCAGAGGCCCCTCCTGGTCGATGACCTTGATGCCAAGATCAACAACACCCGGAATATTGATAAACAGAGTACCGAATCCGATAGGCAACAGAAGTGTGGGCTCCATATCCTTTGCAATAGCAAGGTAGATAAGTACGGCTCCGATAAGCCACATTACCACGTTCTGCCACTGTACCTGGAGTAGGTTTTCATATAAAATTTCCATTTTTCCTCCAAAATTATTTAATATCAATTAATTATAGTAAAAATCACTAAATAAGTCAAGTGTTTTTAACTAAAATACATATCTACACGCTCCTGAAGCCACGACCGATTATCTCACTGCTTGTTGTTATGATAATAAATGCTCCCGGGTCAATCTCTTTAATTTTCGTGCGTAGACGGATGGCCTCGATACGCTTACAGACTGTATGTATCATAGCCTTTTCCTCCCCGGTAAACTCACCGGTGACCGCACTTACGGTTACGCCGTGATGGAGATTATCCATTATAAAATGAGATATTTCTTCCCTTTTGCGAGTTATGACCACGAAGTACTTACAGGCGTTCAGGTTATCTATAACACCGTCCACTAAAAAGGCTTTGGCAAAAAGACCGATGAGGGAATAAAGACCCGTGCTGATGCCGAAAAGCCAAAAGGAGGACATAGCGATAACGAAGTCGGTCACAAGCAGTGCTTTGCCAACGTCCAGCTCCGTGTACTTTTTGAGAATCAGCGCCACTATATCGGTACCACCCGAGGAGCCGCCGCAATTAAAGATGATGGCCGAGCCGATGGCTGTCAGAAGAACCGCATATACCAGCTCAAGAAGTGGCTCGCTTGAGATAGGCTCGGTAATAGGCAATATCTTTTCAAGCAGGAAAGCAAGGGCGGAATACGCCATACTGCAGTATACCGTCAAAGCGCCGGTGCCTTTACCGAGAAAAGCAAATCCTAAAAGCAAGAGCCCTGCGTTTAATCCCCATATCCACACTGCTGCGCTGACGGGCGTCAGGCGTGCAAGCGCCGTAGCTATACCCGTCACACCGCCCGTGATAAAGCCGTTAGGTATCTTGAAAAAATAAAAACCGACGGTCAAAACTATAAGACCGAGATTCAAGAATGCAAACTTTTTGAGCTTTGACATCTCACACCTCCGTGTATCGAGGGGATTATAACATAGTTTGGCAAAAAAATAAATAGTTTAAATAAAAAATGCAAAAAAACTCCGTTGCGATGCAACGGAGCTTTTTATTATGCTTTTACTGTAGGAGTCTTGCTTCTCTTGACAAGCTGAAGCGCCAGAACGGCGGCAACCAGAGCCAAACCGACAAGGTCGGTGACAAGACCCGGATAGATGAGCAGAAGACCGCCTACAGCGCAGACGATTCGCTCATACCAAGCCATGCCGCGAAGGAACCACCCCTCAAGTGACGCCGATACTGCGAAGATACCGATAACGGCAGTAATACAGATAAGTATTACCTCCCACAAGGTCGTGTCAATAAACAGCATAGCGGGATTCAGAGCAAACACGTAGGGAACGATAAATGCGCCGATAGCCAACTTCGTAGCAGTCACCGCGGTCTTCATGGGATTTGCCTGAGCTATAGCGGCACCTGCATAGGCAGCCAAAGCTACGGGAGGCGTCAGATCAGCCACGATACCGAAATAGAATACGAAGAAATGCGCGGCGATATCCGGCACACCCATCTTAATAAGAATAGGCGCACAGGTGACTGCCATGATACAGTAGTTCGCAGTAGTGGGAACACCCATTCCGAGCACGATGCAAGTAAGCATTGTAAGGAAGAGCGCGATTATGATATGGTTACCGGCTAATGCCAGAATACCGTTGATAAGTATGTTGGCAAGACCCGTCATGGTGATGGTGCCCGCAATTATTCCCGCAACACCGCACGCTACAGCTACGGTTATAAGACCCGAACCACCAGCCGCAAGCGCCTCAAAAATACGCTTGAGAGTGATGGGATCATCACGGTTGAACAGCCCTACCACGATGGTGGAGATAATGGCGATAGCCGCCGCATAAGCGATGGAACGAGATCCAGAGCCGACAAGGCCGATAAGGATTATCAGCGGCAGGAGCAGATACGCCTTCTTCAGCAGGGGTAAAAATCTGGGGATCTCCTCCTTGGACAGACCTCTCAGTCCCTCCTTCTTCGCCTCTAAATGAACTGCGATAAATACTCCCAAAAAGTACAAGAACGCAGGGAGTATGGCGCGAACAACGATATTACCGTAAGGAACACCGAGGTTCTCCGCCATCAGAAACGCCGCAGCACCCATAATAGGAGGCATTATCTGACCACCGGTAGAGGCTGATGCCTCTGCGGCCGCCGCAAACTCAGGCTTATATCCGGTCCGCTTCATAAGAGGAATGGTGACAGAGCCCGAGCCAACGGTATTTGCAACAGATGAACCGGAGACCATTCCCTCCATGGCACTGACTACGACAGCAACCTTCGCAGGTCCCCCTGAGAAACCGCCGACGATGGAGTTAGAGATTTTGATAAAGAAGTCAGCGATACCCGTCCTCTCAAGGAAGGCGCCGAATATAATGAATATGGCTATATACTTTGAGCACGTATTGACAGGTGTGGACAGAATACCCGAAGTAGTTGTATAGAAAAGCTTATACACAAGACCGCTTACCCTCTTCACCATATCAGGATTTGTAAGTCCCCAGAATACAGCGTAAAAGACGAACGCAAGCGCAACCACGATGATCGGTATACCAACACAGCGGCGGCAAAGTTCTAACAGACATATTATACCGATAGCGCCAATAATAATCTGATACATCTCAAACTTATTACCCTGTTGGATAATAGTCATAGCATCAAAGGTATAATAAAAGAACGAGCCCGATCCAAGTAACATAAGTATAATATCGTACCACGGAATGCTGTTTATCTTCTGCACGCCCTTACGCGCAGGATAAACGAGAAAGCCGATAAAAACTATACATCCCATAAAGCTGGAAAGCCTTATGGCGTCAAGCCACGTTGCAAAAAACGTTACATAAATACAAAACAGAGAAAAAAGAGCCAGAATGCTGTTTACGATCAGCTTGGGAGTACCCTCCCATACACGCACATTGGATTCTCTGTCAAATTTTTTCATTACGGCATCAAGATCCATAGGCTCATCTGCCGTGGGAGACTTTTTCTTCTTAAAAAGCAATAAAATCCCACCTTCCTAAAATATTAAAATAGCTGCGACAGTTTATGCCGCAGCTATTAAACCGTTGTTTTTGCGAAATATTATTTTGCGTCTACTTCAATTCCCTTTTCCTTGAAGTACTTTGCAGCACCCTTGTGGAAAGGAACAGACAGACCCTCGGTAGCATTCTCAAGGGAGAGTTCCTTACCCTTAGCATGCTCCTTAGCAATGTCCTCCATATTGTCGAAGATCGCTGCAGTCAGCTTGTACACGTCATCCTCGCTTGCATCAGCGCTTACGATAAGAGTAGCCTTTACGGTTACGGTAGCGATCTCCTCGCTCTGACCCTCGTAGGTCTCTGCAGGAATCTTGTATACGGAATAGAAGCTGTTATCCTTCATGAGCTTCTCTGCGATCTCACCGTCGATAGGAACGATGCGAACATTGGAGTTAGTCATGCTGAGCTCAGTGATAGCGGGAGTGGGAGCGCCCGCTACGATAAAGGCTGCATCGATCTTGCCGTCCTTCAGCGCGTCAGCACTCTCGTCGAAATTCTGATACTGGGGCTCAATGTCAGCGTCGGTAAGACCCGCTGCAGCGAGAACGTCCATAGCATTGAAATATACGCCCGAACCGGGGGCGCCGATAGAAACCTTCTTACCCTTCAGATCGGCAACGGTCTTGATATCAGGGTTAACGGTAACAAGCTGAACTGCCTCTGCGTAAAGACCTGCTACAGTGCGGAAGGTGTCGATCTTGCCGTCCTCCTCGAAGGAACGAGTGCCGTTCCATGCGTAGTCCATAACGTCAGACTGAACTGTACCTAACTGATAGTCACCGGAGTCGATACCCTGGATATTATCCTTGGAACCGCCGGTAGATACAGCGTTAACTGTGATCTTAGCTTCATTTGTAATGTACTGACCGATGATACCGCCGTAGTTATAGTAAGTACCTGTGGGGCTACCTGTGCCCATGGTCATAGTAGTAGCTCCCTTATTACAAGCTACGAGAGAGAACGCCATCACAAGAATCAGTAAAACAGAAAGAATGCGTTTCATATTATTCTCCTCCAAATAATTAATTACTTTTATTATACCTAAAATTCATCCACTTTGCAATATATATTACAATATTTAACAAAATTTTTATATTTATGCGCCACATATGCATAAATATAAAACCTATTCAGGCTTAACGAGTCCCGCAACGTCGGAAACGGGAAGGGCGAATACGATGCCCTGGGCCTTTGCTCCCATTCCCATCTCTTTATAAAGGGCGTGGAGCACCTTATCGCGGATCTCCTTCTCCACTACCATCATCAGTATCTCCTTGTCCGCGTGGATAGTGATGCCGAAGAAAGTTGCCTCGTCCTCCCTTGCAACGCCGCGTCCGTTTATGATAGTGCCGCCGCGAACACCCTGCTCACGGGCAACGTCCATAGCGTCCTCAGCGTAGCCGGAATTTACTATAGCGAATATCACTTCGTGATTATTTGTAGTCATTTTACTCCTCCCTGCCCTGCTTATTGTTACTTAAGAACTGATACATATTTACGCCGATAACGCCCGACAGCGGTACGGCGATGGCGATACCCTTACCGTTCTTAATGGTTTTGAATTTATCCTCAAGGGTCTTCATCATAGGGTCTACCATATCCTCACGGACAACGCTCATAATGACCGCCTTGTGGGTGCTGAGACCCAGCATATTTACGATCTCGGAGTTGGCGGTACCCGTACCTCCCGTGACCATCTGAAAATTCACCTCAAACTGACTGAATACGTCAAGGTAGAACTCCGCTTTGGCGCGGTCAACCACAGTGATGACCAGCTTCAGCTTCTTTATTGCCGATTCGTTGATTACGTTTGCCAAAGTAGTCCTCCTTACATAAAGTTTATAATATGCTCATCGTCCGCACGGAGGATCCGACGCATAGCGCGTCTTTCCTGGATCTTATTCGAGACGATAGCCTTGAAGCCCAATAGCTGTATGGTGATAAGGGGCGCCATAGCCACCAGCGCCACAACACCGAAGCCGTCACGCAGCACGGCGCCCTCTCCCTGAAGGGCAACGCAGACGCCGATGGCAAAGGGTAGGATAAAGCCCGAGGTCATAGGGCCGCTTGCCACACCGCCCGAGTCAAAGGCGATGGCGGTATACACGGGAGGTACGAAAAGGGACAGCGCAAGGGATATGAAATATCCCGGTATAATGTAATAAACGAGAGAAAAATCGAAGATGATACGCAGGACGCTGAGAGCAATGGCCGCACCTACGCCGACACAAAGGCCCAGCATCATAGAGCGCTTCTTAACGTAGCCGCCTGTTACCTCCTCTACCTGTGAGTTCAGCACGTGGATAGCGGGCTCTGCCATAACAACGAGAACTCCCATCAAAAGTCCCACTCCCACTATCAGCGCAGGATGGAATGAGGACATGGAGGTGCCAAGCTTATAGCCGATGGGCATATAGCCTACGTTAACGCCCGTAAGGAACAGCACGAGACCCACGTAGGTGAAGATAACGCCTACGCCTATCTTGAAGAGATGACGCTTACGCAGCTTTAAGAAGAATACCTGACAAAGAAGAAAGAACGCCACGATAAGCCCAAGAGCGATAGCTACTTCCTTTGCCACGTGAAACAAATTCTCAAGATATGCGCCGAGAACGTTATCGGACACGGAGCCGTAATTCACGGTATAAGAAAGCTCTCCTCTTGAGAAGACGCCAAGGGCAAGCACCGCGAGGATAGGGCCTATGGAGCAAAGGGCAACAAGGCCGAAGCTGTTCTCCTGACTGTGACGGTCGCCGAGAACGCTGGAGATACCGACACCAAGCGCCATTATAAAGGGCACTGTGATAGGGCCCGTGGTGACTCCGCCCGAGTCAAATGCCATTGGCAGAAGGTCAAGGCGTTCGTTTACCGCCAGCATAAGTGCCATCGCGAAAAGCAGCATATAGAAGAGCATCAAAACGTTAGAAAGACGCTGCTTGAATACGATACGCAGTATTGAGACCACAAGGAATGCACCTACACCAAAGCCTACTGTATATACCAAGAGCTTGCCGTTCATAACCGAGCTGACCTGATTTGCCAGCACCTGCAGGTCGGGCTCGGCAACGGTGATAAGCACACCAAGGACGAAGCACACGGAAAGCAACAGCCATATAGCCTTCTGACGGGAGAGACCTGCGCCCACGTGGGTTCCCATAGGGGTCATGGCGATGTCTGCGCCCATATTGAATAGGCCTATACCCAGTATCAGCAAAACAGCGCCTGCCGTGAAGCTGATAAGCTCGTTCTTATTAAAAGAAAAGCCCGGGAACAAGGCTATAATATATACGATAAGGGTGATGGGTAGCGCCGATACCAACGCCTCGCCTATCTTCGCCCTTAATTCTCTCATTTGTTCACCTGCTACGTTCATAGTATAACTTATTACGTTATTTTATTTATTATATCATAAAAACCCGTTTTTGCAAAGCGCAAAACGGGTTTTCTTCATATCATATTCTCAAAGAAGTCGGAGTGAAAGCCCTTTTCTTTAAGTAGTGCGAAGGCAGCGACGAGCTTTTCCTCGAAGTCGGGCTGATAGGCAGGGTAATCGGGATAAAAATACTGCTCGTGTATCATCACGTGCAGATGCTCGTGGTCTGAACAGCCCTCAAGGCGCTGGATGATCTGCTCCTTTGGGTAAAGGTTCAGTATCAGGTCGATGGCGGCATGGGTGATGCCGCTATAATAAAGGTTCTCCCCTGCCCTGATGGCTTCGCACTTCTCGCTCGGAATGCTATATGAGGATTTCGGCGCTTCATCTGTACCGTAAAGACCCAAAAGGCCCTTCACCCCACAGTCCTTTAACGCTTGGTGCCCTTCGGGGGTAGTCAGGCAATAATGAACGGTAGTGGTTTTAGCCAGCGCCTCCTCCGAGGCAAAGCGGATTATCTCACGGTTAACCGCGGAGCAGTCACCGTACACCTCGTCATATCCCGAATTCTCATAGGGACGAGCGTTCTCCATACGTGAGTGAAAAGACAGCTTAAGCCAATGGGAATTAGCTCTCCACTCCTCCTTATATCTATCGGAAAAATCGGCAAGGGTAAAGCCGTCCGTTTCGTAAAAGAGGTTTAACTGCACCTTTACCCCGAAGCGCTCGTGCAGGCGCTTATACATAGCGAGATACGGGTGCCCGAATATGCTGTCACAGCCCTCCTTCGCTATCTGCGCGAAGAACTTTATGTTGTCGTCTACCGTAAAGCAATACTTTTTCATAGATTACACTTCTCTTATCAAGTTAATTGTAACAAAGGTTCTGTGTTTTTACAACAAAAGACAGAAATGGAACTGTTCAATAAATTGGAATTTGCTCAATTATTATCAGCAATCCATTTCTTTGACCAATCAAACAAAGTTTCTGACATCAAGTTGAAGTCTACCGTTCCGCCATTTTTCAAATCAAGAAATGTATCAGCGATAACCCTTTCATCATTTGAAACAATATTCCGCAATTCACTTTGATGTTTTATGTATTTGGCTGTTCGCTTGAAAGCAATTGCCTGTACAACGAAAGAGGCAGATTTATATAACCCTCTTAAAATATCGTCGCTCTTTT